>DAIDIS010000177.1 GCA_027451785.1 Acidimicrobiales bacterium | reverse complement strand
GGTGGGCCGCCCGGACCGCACGGTGTGGGCCGTCGACGGCGACGGCTGCTTCCAGATGACCGCCCAGGAACTCGTCACGGCAACCACCGAGAGGATTCCGGTCAAGATCGCCATTTTGAACAACGCCTACCTGGGCATGGTCCGCCAGTGGCAGGAGATGTTCTACGAAGAGCGCTACTCGGAGGTCTATCTGTCGCCTGACCTGCCCGACTATGTGAAGTGGGCCGAGGCCATGGGCTGTGTTGGCTTGAGGGTGGAGTCGCCCGAAGAGGTCATTCCGGCAATCGAGAAGGCGAACTCGATCGACGACAGGCCTGTTGTCATCGACTTCCGGATCGACGCCAAGGAGAAGGTCTTCCCGATGGTTGCCGCCGGAGCGTCGAACGACGACATCATCGTCGGGCCGGTCATAGAAGCGCACGCAGCAAAATCAGGAAATGCCGCAGCAAGTGGCTTGGCCGGAAAGGGAGGCAACCAGTGATGGCAAAGCCCAAGCACCATGTCCTGTCCGTACTTGTGGAGAATAAGGCCGGGGTCTTGGCCAGGGTTGCCAACCTATTCTCGCGACGCGGCTACAACATCTTCTCGTTGGCTGTTGCTCCAACAGAGGACGAGCGGTTTTCCCGGATCACGATCGTGGTGGATGTTGCCTCCGCACCCTTGGAGCAGATCACCAAGCAACTTTTCAAACTTGTGAACGTGGTGAAGATCACAGAACTCAGTCCCAGCGAAGCCGTGGAGCGAGAGCTGGCGCTCATTACCGTGCGTACGGCAGCCCAGGAGCGGAGCCAGGTTATCGAGCTTGTAACGGTTTTCGAGGGGAAGATCGTCGACGTAGGAACGGAGCTAATGACCATCATGCTCGCCGATTCTCCGTCCAGGTTGGACGACTTCGAGGCTCTAATGCGAACCTATGGGATCGTTGAAGTTCAACGCACAGGCAGGGTCGCACTCCCGAAGCTGGAGGCACAGGCCCCACGCCTGAGAAGCGTCGCCGGAAAGGTTGGATAAATATGGCGCAGATGTATTACGACAAGAACGCCGACCCCACGCTCATCAGCGGCAAGAAGGTTGCCATCCTGGGCTATGGGTCACAGGGCCATGCACATGCGCTGAACCTAAGGGACTCCGGTGTCGAGGTGGTCGTTGGCTTGCGGGAAGGCTCCAAGTCAGTGGCCAAGGCTCAGGATGCAGGACTAAAGGTGACATCCATTGCGCAGGCTTCAGCCGAGGCCGACGTGGTGATGATCCTGCTTCCGGACACTGAGCAAAAGGCTATTTACGAGGCGGAGATTGCACCGAACCTGACCGCCGGTAACGCCGTGCTGTTCGCCCACGGGTTCAATATCCGCTTCGGGCTTATCAAGCCTTCCGCCGACCTGGACGTCATCATGGTTGCTCCCAAGGGTCCGGGGCACCTGGTTCGCCGTGCCTACGAAGAAGGTGGCGGCGTGCCTGCCCTCATCGCAATCGAGCAGGATGCCACAGGCAAGGCGAAGGACCTCGCCATCTCGTATGCATACGGGATCGGGGCAACTAAGGCCGGTGTTCTGGAAACTTCCTTTGCCGAGGAGACTGAAACTGACCTTTTTGGAGAGCAGGTAGTTCTCTGCGGTGGTCTCACCTCATTGGTGACCGCTGGGTTCGAGACCCTGGTCGAGGCCGGGTACCAGCCGGAGCTTGCCTATTTCGAGTGCCTGCACGAGGTGAAGCTCATCGTCGACCTCATGTACGAGCAGGGGATTACCGGCATGCGCTTTTCCATCTCGGATACAGCAGAGTACGGTGACCTGACCCGTGGCCCCAGGGTGATCGACGCATCGGTCAAGGCTCGGATGAAGGAGATTCTCACCGAGATCCAAGACGGTACTTTCGCCAACGAGTGGGTTGCCGAGAACAACAACGGCAGGCCAAATTACCTGGCGATGAAGGCCAAGGGTGCTGAGCATCAGATCGAAAGGGTCGGTGAGCAGCTCCGGTCGATGATGCCTTGGATTTCCCAGGGGCGCGCCAAGATCCAAGACGTATCGGGAGGCTAGAAAATATGGCAGAGGGCGACAAGCAAGTCCCCAACATCCAGATTCCCGTAGAGATGCTGTCTTCGGATGGGCGCTTCGGGTGCGGCCCATCGAAGATCCGCAAGGAGGCCATAGAAGCCCTTGGAGAGGTCTCCTCGACCTACATGGGCACGAGCCACCGCCAGCCCACAGTGAAGAACATGGTTGGGCGAGTGCGTGACGGCCTCTCCCAGATGTTCGGAGCTCCGGAAGGTTACGAGGTTGTGCTCGGCAACGGTGGCACCACCGCTTTCTGGGAGATAGCGACGTGCTGTTTGGTCGAAAGCCACAGCCAGCACCTCGTCTTCGGTGAATTCTCGTCGAAGTTTGCATCCTCGGTTTCAGCGGCACCGTTCCTATCCGATCCGCAGGTCATAAAGTCCGACCCAGGGACGAGGCCGGTTGCCGTGTCCGACCCGTCTGTTGACCTGTATGGACTGACGCACAACGAGACTTCCACCGGCGTTGCGGCTCCGATCGCACGCCCGGAGGGATCGTCCGGCTTGGTGGCAGTTGACGCAACGTCGGCGGCCGGAGGTATAAGAGTCGACCTTGGTGAGACGGACATTTACTACTTCGCACCGCAGAAGTGCCTAGCCTCCGACGGTGGGCTCTGGCTTGCATTCATGTCGCCCGCCGCCATCGAGCGCGGCGTTCGTCTGTCCAAGAGTGCGAGCGACGGTCGGTGGGTACCTGAGTTTTTGAACCTTTCGGTCGCCATCGACAACTCCCGCCTTAACCAGACCTATAACACGCCGGCACTTGCGACCATCATGCTTCTCGCCAACCAAGTTGAGTGGATCAACTCCAACGGAGGCTTGGAGTGGTCGGCGTCAAGGTGTGATACTTCGGCAGCCAACCTCTACGGCTGGGCGGACAAGTCGGAATTCGCCACGCCTTTCGTGGCCGACCCGGCAGATCGTAGCCCGGTGGTAGGCACCATCGACTTCGACGACTCGGTCGACGCTGCTGTGGTTGCCAAAGTGCTCAGGGCAAATGGGATCGTGGACACCGAGCCCTACCGCAAGCTTGGCCGGAACCAGCTGCGTATTGCCATGTTCCCGGCTGTTGAGCCTTCCGACGTTGAGGCGCTGACCGGCTGCATCGACTACGTGGTGAGCAAGCTCTAGGAATCGAGAACCAAGGCCCGGACCAGTTCCGGGTCTTGGTTACGTAGGCGAGTCGCTCAACCTGGGGGCGAGCGAGAAAGTGCCCGTAGACGCGTATATTGTGTAGTTCGGTCAAGGTGGCACTGTTGCGCCTGGCCGGGGTCGGCCTAGACTGCTCCTTGCTTTTCGCGCAGGCCGGATGAGCTTTCTAATTAGATTACGAGGAGGGACCCTATGAGACGTTCCCTGTGGACGTCCCTTTTGGGCATTGTTGGTATAACCGTGGCTGCCTTTGCAGCCGTGGTCTCTGCGGGCTGGACCCCACATTTGGGGCTGGACCTGGCAGGCGGTGCATCGGTCGTCCTCCACCCGGCGCGTGCCGTCTCCAAGAGCACCTTGAACGAGACAATCAACATCTTGAACGACAGGGTGAACGCGTACGGAGTATCCAGCCCGAGCATCGGGATACAAGGCAGCGACATCGTGGTCCAGATGCCGGGACTGAAGGACGCCAGGAAAGTGCTCTCAGTGATCGGCGAGACAGCGCAGCTCGAGTTCCGGCCTGTCCTTTGCTACACGAACCCTTATCAAGCTCCCAAGAAGGGCGTGGCGCCGCAGGTTGGTCCACCAAGCTGTTCGTCGACGGAGCAGGCGAACCCTTACAACCCGTCGCCACCTTTCGACGCAGCGTTGGCCTCCATGCCAACGACCTCGTGCGTCAACGCACCCGCCAACCAGGACGTGATCTACGCGGTCAAGGGAGCGAACGGCGGTCGGTACGTCCTCGGCCCCGTGGGCGCGACCGGTACGATCGTGAAGGACCCGCTACCGGCGCTGAACAACGGACAGTGGGTTGTCACTTTCAACATGGACTCAAACGGCACCGCCAAGTGGAACGCAATGGCCGGGGCTGCTTTCCAGAAGCAGATCGCAATTGCCTTGGACTGCCAAGTTATATCTGCTCCCGGTATTCAGACCGTCCAGCAGGGCAATACGCCTCCTAAGTCGTTTACTCCTTTCTCGGGTAGCCAAGGTGTGCAGATTTCGGGCATCAGTAGCCAGTCGGCAGCAGACAACCTTGCCCTGGTGCTGAAGTTCGGCGCTCTCCCTGTGCAACTTCAGCAAAAGACCTTCCAGACGGTCTCGGCGACCCTCGGCAAGTCGTCGCTCAAGGCGGGCCTTCTGGCCGGCATCGGTGGTTTGGTGCTGGTGCTCTTGTACACGATCCTTTACTACCGAGCACTGGGATTCGTCGTCTTCAGCGGCTTGATCCTGACTGCAATGCTCTTGTGGGTCATCACCTCTGTGCTCAGCCACTCCAACAACGGACTGACACTTGATCTATCCGGTGTTACCGGAATCATCGTCTCCATCGGTATCACGGTCGACTCCTACATCGTCTATTTCGAACGCTTGAAGGACGACATACGTTCCGGAAAGACCATCAGGACTTCCGTCGACAAGGGTTTCCAGCGTGCGTATCGCACCGTCTTGGCTGCGGACGCCGTTTCGTTGATCGGCGCCGTGTTGTTGTACTGGCTCACCGTCGGCCCGGTTAGGGGCTTCGCCCTGTTCCTCGGCATTTCGACAATTCTTGACGTTGTCACGACCTACTTCTTCACGAGACCGATTGTTATCCTGATGGGCCGCTCGAAGGCGTTCACTGAAGCCCGCTGGATTGGGGTGGGCAGGGGCCTTGCGCCTCAAGACGAAGAGGAGCGCGAGTTGGTAGGTAGCTCGCTATGACGACCACAATCGAGCCAACCATGGAAACTTCGGATGGGAGAATCGTGAAAACCGCAAGTGTCTGGTCGAAGCTCTACCGGGGAGCCACAGCCTTCGACTTCGTCGGTAGGAAGAAGATATGGTTTTCGGCCTCGTTGATCCTGATCATCGTCGGGCTGTTCTCGCTAGGGTTTCGCGGGCTCAACCTTTCGATTGACTTCAAGGGCGGGACAGGCTGGGAGTTGACCTCTCACAACCTCACAACCGACCAGGTGAAGTCGATAATGGCGGCAAACGGGGTGAAGAACGCCAGTGTCGAGGTCCTGGGAGGAAAGACCATCTCGGTTTCCGCACTTCTGAAAGGATCTTCGGATGCGCAAACAACCCAGCGGGATAGCGTCACCAACGCTTTGGCTAAGGCCGACCATATTTCCCCCAATTCGGTAAGCGTCTCTTTTGTAGGTCCCACCTGGGGGAGTGACATCTCGTCGAAAGCGATCAGGGCGCTTATTCTCTTTTTTGTTGCTATTGCCATCTATCTCTCGATCAGGTTCGAGTGGAAAATGGCGGTTGCGGCACTGGTAGCGCTGGTGCACGACTTGCTGATCACAGTTGGGGTCTACTCGATTTCCGGGTTCCAGGTCACGCCCGACACGGTCATAGCGGTCTTGACCATTCTTGGGTACTCGCTCTACGACACCGTCGTTGTGTTCGACCGGGTTGAGGAATCCGTAGGGAAGTTCTCCTCCATCGGCAAGTTGACCTATTCGGACACGGTGAACCTTTCCATGAACCAGGTGTTGATGCGTTCGATCAACACCTCTTTGGTTGCCATCATGCCGATCCTTTCGGTGCTCGTAATCGGAGCATTCGTTCTGGGTGCGACCACGCTCCAGTACTTCGGGTTGGCCCTGCTCATCGGTCTTCTCAGCGGTGCTTACTCCTCCATTTTCATCGCATCACCGCTGCTTGCGATCCTGAAGGAGCGTGAGCCTCGCTACGTCGGTATCCGCCAAAAGCTCGCCGCAAGGGGTGAAGAGTTCAGCCTCCTCACGCCGGCCGCTGCTGCTTTGCAGGGCGCAACGCCTCCAGGAAGGTTGGGCAAGGCCGGAAGGGCGGGAGCACCACGGCCCGGAAAGGCCGGAGGAGTGTTGAAGCCCTCCGCTCAGGGAGCGGGATCTGCGCAGGGACGTGCAGGCGCCGCCACGGCTTCCGGTTCCGATGAGGGGATCGAAGTCGAAGAGGGCGCTGGAAGCGCACCGGCGTCCGGTGGAAGTGCTACAGGGGCGAAAGCCGCCGGGGCACGTCAGCCCAGCAAAGGCGGGGGTGTGGCGCGACCCGCCGGTGCCCCAAGGCCCAGAAAGAAGAAGAGGCGCTAGGCCGAGAGATGAAAAACAAAGGCCCAGGGAGTGAATCCTTGGGCCTTTGTTATGCGGAGCGGTGCTGTAGTCGTAAAGTTGGTGCGCCCGGCAGGGGCCTATGGAACGACTTGGCCGTGGTGGGGAGGAAGGTCAGGGGAACCTCATCGCTCGACATAGACCGGCTGCCAGGCTATTTAGGGGAGTTTAAGGCGACTTGGGGTGGAAATCTTCAGATCCGACGATTCCCCTCGGGGTAGGGATTCCGTCCGTCCTGGAAGATTGGTTTCCTCGCACTCTCACTCTCCTCTCCGCCTCTGGGGCGAACCTAGCGACATTCGTATATGCGCTAGTAAATATATTCTCGGTGGAGGGGGGCGCTAGCTTTAGCGGTTTCCGAAAATATTTCCTGGGGATGCCGATTACGGTTTCCGGCCCACCACAGTCTTGGCATATGGGGGTCTAGGCCCATGCGGGTGGACTCTGTCGATATCGGCCAGTAGCCGAATCGGCCAATATGGATCGGCCAGTAGCCGGATCGGCCATGTAAAACTGGCAATAGTGTGAGCAGCGTCTACACCAATCTCGTGAAGTCAGTCAGAGCCTTTCGCCCCCTTCCCTATAGGCGGCTGAGCTGGTGGCTGAGCATGGGCGGCGTTGTTGTGATCGGAGCGCTGCAGCTTGCATACTTCCGGGCCAACCCCGAGAGGCTCTTCCATGGGATTCCCGGGTTCGCCCTCACCGCTCTTGTAGCCGTCCCCGTCGTCTATAGCGCCCTGACTCACGGCTTCTTCGGAGCGGTATCGATTGCCGTAGTGGGTACGGCACTGGTGGACGTCAACATATTCGCCGCCGCTTCCACCAAGCACAACATCGTCTTATGGACGAACCTTTTGTTGCTTGCGGTGCTGGACGTGAACGGAACTGCGGTTGCCTTCGTGGTCGAGCGAACCGAGGCGGCGAAGCTGGAGGCCGAGGCGGCCAACTTAATTGCCGAATCTGCAGAGGCGAAGTTCAGGTCACTCTTCGACCAAAGCCGGTCTCCGATCCTGCTCCTCGATGGGTCAGCCATATTGGAGGGGAATAGGGCTGCTGCGGAGCTTTTTGCCGGGGAGGAAGGTGGGACGGCGGTCGAGTTCCAAGGGAGGGACTTGCCAAGGCTCCTTGCGATTCATTGCCCCCAGGGCGGTCCGTCCGAAGCGCTTTCCTTACTTGTCGAAAGTAGCGATTGGGAAGGTGACCACACGAAGGTTGTAACCGGCCTGGAAATTGGAGGCTCTGTATTCAGGGTCATTCTCTCAAGGCCGGAGGGCGGGACGTTGGCAGGGATGACCCAGCTCATCTTTTCCGACGTTACAGAGGCGGTCTCTAAGGAGCGCCGGGCCAAAGAGTATGCAAGTTACGTGCTGCAAGCTCAAGAGGCCGAACGTAAACGCATTTCCAAGGAGCTGCACGACATCCCGGTGCAGAGTCTTATCCATCTTCTTCGAGAGCTGGACGCCCTGGCATTGTCCGCCGAGGGCGCTGCCAGCGGTACCGAGAATATGGCCGAAGCGATAAAGGCCACGCGTGCCTCAGCCGCAGAGGCGGTTGAGGAGCTGCGTGAAATTGCTCAAGGGTTGAGGCCTGCGATCCTGGACGATCTCGGGCTGGTGTCTTCACTTTCACGATTGGTGAGCCAGACGATGAACCGTACCAATGGAGCGATGGACATCGGCCTTGAGGTTGACGGAGACGAGCGACGCCTGGACACCGGCACGGAGGTTGCCGTCTATCGGATTGCCCAGGAGTCACTGTCGAACATAATCCGCCACTCCAAAGCCTCCACCGTCCGCATAAGGGTGGCCTTCGGTCCTTCGTCGATGACGATGAAGATCACTGACAATGGGCGGGGCATTGGAGAGACTGTTTTGGAACAGAGCCTCTCCAGCTCGTCTCTCGGCCTCATAGGAATGTTCGAACGAGCCAAGCTCATCGGCGCAGACCTGGACATCGGCCCAACCGAACCATACGGCACTGAGGTCAACCTTGCCCTCAACTACTGAGAGGGTCGGAAGAAACTTTCGCGGCTCGGGCTCTTAGTTCTTGCCCAGTTATTGCCCGGGTCGGGCCGCCCTTGCTTGGTAGGCGAGATGTAGGAGCTCCGTACGTGAGGCTGTGTTTGTTTTGGCAAATACACGGCTCAAGTGTCCCTCAATGGTGCGCCTCGACAGTTGGAGCTTGGAGGCGATCGCCTTGTTGGATAGACCGTCGGCCAACAGCTCGACCACTTCGATCTCTCGTTCCGTCAGGCCGGACAAAGGACTCTTCGATTGCTTGCCCGACGCAATGGATGTGTCGAGAACGGTGGAGCCGGCATGAATGGATCTGACGGCATGGATGAGCTCGTCTCCGGGGGCCGTCTTGGATAGAAATCCGGAAGCCCCAGCGGCCATTGCTGCCCTCAGGTATTCCTCGTCGCCGAACGCCGTCAGGACGAGAATCTTGGTTCCGGGGGCCACGTCGGCAGTGGCTCGGGCCACGTCAATCCCGTTCATTCCCGGCATATGCAGATCCAGGATCAAGACATTGGGCTGGGCTTGTGCGACGATCCGAAGAGTCTCCGGCCCGTCGGAGGCCTGGGCAACGATGCGCAGGTCGGGTTGTGACTCCAGGATTCGCGCAGTTCCCTCACGGACTAAGCCGTGATCGTCTGCGACCATGACGGTGATTGTCGTAATATTGCCAAGGTCTTCAGTGCCAGAAGGCGCTGGGTCGGCCTCAACGCCGGTCTCCTCGTTCGGGCGCGCAATACCGGTGGAAGTCACTGAATTAGATAATCGGCCGACAGGGGCACCTTTCTTGAAGGGAATTCCGTTGGGCCAACGCGAAAATGCGGCCTAACTTGCGGGAGAAATCGGATGGGCACTCGCGAAAAATCCGCTTTCGTAAATGTGGGAAGATCTACTTCGATATGGCCCAAAGTCCTACAACCCGTCGCGTCTCAAAGAGAATTGCCCAGATCGCTCCTTCGGCCACGCTGTCGATAGACGAGAAGGCTAAGGCCCTGGCTGCCGCCGGTGAGCCAGTTATCAGCTTCGGCGCTGGAGAGCCTGATTTCGCAACTCCGGCCCACATAGTCGAAGCCGCTGCTGCCGCGTGCCTTGAGCGGAGGAACCACGGCTACACGCCCACCGCCGGGCTGCCGGAGTTGAGGTCAGCCATAGTCGACAAGACGCTTCGCGACTCGGGACTTTCGATTGCTGCGAACCAGGTACTAGTCACAAATGGCGGGAAGCAGGCGATATTCAACGCCTTTGCCACAATCATCGACGAGGGCGACGAGGTGATCCTGCCTGCACCTTATTGGACGACATACCCGGAGTCGATCAAGCTCGCGGGCGGCGTTCCCGTAGAGGTGTTTGCGGGAGCCGACGCAGGCTTCAAGGTGACTACGGATCAGCTCGATGCCGTTGTTAACGATAGGACAAAGGCAATTGTCTTCGTTTCACCGTCGAACCCATCGGGCGCCGTTTATACCAAAGGAGAGATGCGCGAGATCGGACTCTGGGCCGCCTCGAAGGGAATCTGGGTCCTGACCGATGAAATCTATGAGCACCTCGTCTACGGGGGCAACGAGCAATCGTCCATCGTCGCCGTAACCCCTGAGTTGGAGGACCGCTGGGTTGTCGTAAACGGCGTGGCCAAGACGTACGCCATGACCGGGTGGAGGGTTGGATGGATGATCTCGGCTCCCGACATTATTTCGGCTGCCAATAACCTCCAAAGCCATGCCACCTCCAACGTCTCCAACGTCTCGCAGCGCGCTGTCATTGCCGGGCTGACGGGGCCGCAGGATTGCGTCTCGGAAATGCGAGAGGCTTTCGACGAGCGTAGGCAAGTGATCCACAAGATGTTCTCGGAGATCGACGGGGTGAGCTGCTTGGAGCCGGGAGGCGCCTTCTACGTCTTCCCAAGTTTCGAGGGTGTCATCGGCAAAACGATCCGCGGGACGAAGATCGACTCGTCGTCGAAGCTAGCGGAGGTGTTGCTGGAAGAGGCGAAGGTTGCGGTTGTGCCTGGGGAGGCTTTTGGGGCGCCGGGGTATGCGCGGCTTTCTTATGCGTTGTCGCAGGATGCGATGGTCGAGGGTGTGACCCGGATCGGGAAGCTATTGTCCGAGGCAACCTGACGGCTCGGTCCGCCCCGCTTGGCGGAGGGGCATAAGGATAGGGGATTATAGAAGCATGGCTCGCGTACTCATTACCGAAAAACTCGCCCCTTCTTGCTTGGACACCCTCTCCAACGCAGGCCACGAAGTTGACGTTCAACTCGACCTTTCGCCGGAACAGCTCGTAGCGACCATACCTGGTGCTGCTGCCCTGATCATTCGCTCTGCCACCCAGGTGACCGCCGACGTCCTCGCGGCAGGCACGGACCTTATCGTTGTAGGGCGTGCGGGCATCGGGCTCGACAACGTAGACGTAGCCGAGTCCACCAAGCGTGGCGTGATGGTGGTCAATGCGCCCCAGTCGAACATTCTTTCGGCGGCCGAGCAGGCTATGGCCCTTCTCCTTGCCCAGGCGAGGAACATCCCGCAGGCGCACATGGCATTGAAGGCCGGCAAGTGGGAGCGATCGAAGTGGGAGGGTGTCGAGCTGCACTCCAAGACCCTCGGCATCGTGGGCCTTGGTCGGGTTGGCGCACTGGTTGCTCAGCGGGCAATGGCGTTCGGAATGAAGCTGGTTGCCTATGACCCGTACGTGTCCCAGGACCGGGCGAAGCACATGGGCGTGGAACTCATGACCATGGAAGAGCTGATGGGCGTTTCCGATTTCATTTCCATCCACCTTCCCAAGAACCCTGACACCATCGGCCTGATCGGCAAGGAGATGCTTGCCAAGGCAAAGCCGGGAATGAGGATCATCAACACTGCTCGCGGCGGGATAGTTGATGAGGCTGCCCTTTACGAGGCGATAAAGAACGGCCAAGTGCAAGGTGCCGGTCTGGACGTGTTCGCCAAGGAGCCGACCACCGAGTCGCCACTCTTCGAATTGGACTCGGTTGTGGTCGCACCCCACCTCGGAGCCTCGACAGCCGAAGCCCAGGACAAGGCGGGTCAGACAATTGCAGAGCAGGTGAACTTGGCCCTTGCGGGAGACTTCGTTCCCTACGCCGTGAACGTCGCCGCCACCGACGTGTCAGAGACAGTGAAGCCCTTTATGGGTCTTTCCGAGCAGCTCGGCAGGGTTCTGGCGTGCTTGGAAGACGGGCTTCCCGGGCAGCTTGAAATCGAGTACCAGGGAGGACTCGCTGGGGCGGGAACGGGGATTCTTACCTTGTCGGTGCTGAAGGGGATTTTTGCGGCGGGGACCGAGGAGCCGGTTTCCTACGTCAACGCCCCCCAATTGGCCGAAGAGCGAGGGCTTGTCATCAAGGAGAGTTCGTCGGTAACCCCGATTGACTACGTCAACCTGATTACCCTTCGCAGCGCTAAGCACTCGGTTGCCGGAACGATGGGTGGGCCCAAGACTGAGCCAAGAATCGTCATGGTGGACGAGCACACCTTGGAGGTTCCGCCCGCAACCAACATGCTTGTAGTGCGCAACGATGATCGTCCTGGCGTGATCGGCAAGGTCGGTACGGTCCTGGGCGAGGCGAATGTCTCGATCTCGTCGATGGCGGTCGGCCCTTCGGCTACCGGGCACACCGCCCTCATGATCCTCTCGACCGACCAGCCTGTGCCGGAGGACGTCGTGGGCAAGCTGCGCTCTGACGAGGGAATCAGCGACGTCCACTCGGTGACCATCTAAGCGTCCCGGCTTGAGGCGCTGTTTGACCCAAGTTGGAGGGTCGAGCGGAACGCCGCATATGCTTGCACCGGAATCGTTGCTGCTTGACGAAGTTGCGATTCCGTGCGAACATTCAAAACGATATGCAAAAGGCCCGATTCAGCGCCATCCTCCTACTTACCTGACGGCAAGCGCCACATCGCGCTTGCCTGTAACCTCCTGAGCCGAAATGGCCAGGGGGTTTTTTGTTGGGTATCGCCTCCAGCTTTCGGCCAATAGGCGCCGGAAAACTCGATGCGATGGGGGAGCGGGAAGCCAAGGCCATGAATATCACCAACCAAAAGAAAATTGACCCAGACAAGAACCAAGAAAGAGAACCATGACTGATCGGTTGATCATCTTCGACACCACCCTAAGAGACGGCGAGCAGTCGCCGGGCATCTCGTTGGACCCGGCCGAGAAGCTTGAGATCGCCGAGCAGCTTGCCCGCCTTGGTGTCGACTACATCGAGGCAGGATTCCCCGTTGCCAGCGAAGGGGACTTCGAGGCCGTCCAGACAATTGCCCGTGTTGTGGGAACCGAGTCGGGACCGGTGATAGCCGGTTTGTCCAGGACTCACCTGGCCGATGTTGATCGTTGCTGGGAGGCGCTGAAGGACGCGGCCAAGGCAAGGATTCACGTCTTCATCTCCACTTCGCCGGTTCATATGAAGCACATGCTGAAGATGACTGAAAAGCAGGTCATTGAAGAGACCAGGGCCGGCGTTGCAAGGGCGAGGGAGCACACTAATGACGTGGAGTTCAGTCCTCAGGACGCTACCCGCACGCCTCTTGATTTCATGCTGGAGGTATTGAGGACGGCGGTCGAAGCAGGAGCCACGACCCTGAACATTCCCGACACTGTGGGTTACGGGATTCCTTGGGATTTCGGTGCTTTGATCCAATACATCCGCAAAGAGGTTCCGGGCGACTACATCATGTCGACTCACTGTCACAACGATCTCGGCCTTGCGACTGCGAACTCGTTGGCGGGAGTTCAAGCAGGGGCGAGGCAGGTTGAAGTATGCGTCAACGGCCTCGGTGAGCGGGCAGGGAACGCGGCCTTGGAAGAGGTCGTGATGGCCATCAAGATCCGCCCCGACCAGTTCCCAGGCATTGAGGTGGGGGTGAATACGGAGGAGCTTGCCCGGACTTCGAGGCTGGTGAGCCGCCTGACCGGCTACCCCGTCCAGTACAACAAGGCTGTAGTTGGCAGAAACGCCTTTGCGCACGAGTCCGGTATCCACCAACACGGTGTTTTGGAGGAGCGCTCGACCTACGAGATCATCGACGCCTCTGCGGTTGGCCAGGTAGGGCGCCAGATCGTCCTTGGCAAGCACTCGGGGAGACACGCCTTCTCCGACTCTTTGGACAAGATGGGCTTAGCACTTCAGGGCGAGGCATTGAACTCCGCTTTCTCCCGCTTCAAAGAGCTGGCCGATCGCAAGGTTCAAATTACCGAGGCGGATCTTGAGGCCATCGTTGCCGAAGAGGTCGGGGCAGCGGTGGAAGAAGGATGGGCGCTTGAGGCCTTCGAGGTGGTCGGCGGCA
>DAIDIS010000176.1 GCA_027451785.1 Acidimicrobiales bacterium | reverse complement strand
CGTCGCTGATGTCGGTGTCGTCAGCTGGAGAGCAAAAGATTGCCAGCCTTCTTTCGTGCTTCGAATCTTTCAGAATGGGACTCGGCGAAAATCTAGGCCCGCCGGTTTCAATGGAGATTCAGGCTTCAAATTCGTCGTATTTCTCGGCGGCGGCCGCAGAGACGCTTTACTCGTTGGCCATTTCGCGAGGTCTCGACGGCGTAAACCTTTTCATGCTGGTGGGTGGGATGAACCCTCCCGGTTACGAAAACGAGACCGGAGGTAACTACGATATCGCCGCGCCAATCTCATCCGACGGCACGCCGCGTGGGCATCTGGCGATCATTGAGAAGTTCGGCAAGGTTGTCTCGGCGCTGGGCGAAGCGGCCATTCGTGCAGAACCTGCGTACGACGTCGGCATTGGATGCTATATGCCCTACGAAGCTGCCTCCATGGCGGGGGCTGCGTTCATGTTCGAGACCTGGGGACACCAGCAGTTGTTCAATCTTGGAGACATGGGGTTGAGCGATGCCAGTGGAATCAGCGCCCTTTTTGCATTGTCATCAATCAGTTACCGGTTCTATGACGTCGCTGAGGCTTCAGCGGAAAAACTAATGGAAGCGCGGCAGCTATGGGTGGGCTGCCTTGGTTTCATGGACGAAGCTGCTCAGGAAGTCCTTGCGGACTATGCGCTGAAAGGGGGGAACCTAGTGCTTATGCCGACTATTCCCACGACCGGGATCAGGGGCGAGACTTGCACGATTCTCCTCGACTTACTTTTTGGGAGCGGTCATGAGGACGGCCGAAGAACCGAAATGGCAAGCGAGAACGTTGTACCGACGCTCGTAGGTTACGGGGGCGGATGGTCCGAGGTCAGCCTTGTTGAAGGACCCGCGGGCGAGCGCTTGGTCTGCGAAGGAACACTTTCGAGGCTGGATTGCGTCAGCGATGAGGATCCAGGTGGTTGGGAAGTGATCGCCAGAGACTTAAGAAGCGGCCAAGCATGTGCGGTCAGAAAGCCAATTGGTAAGGGCACATTGACATTCATGGGCATGCGCCTCGGTTATTCCGCCAGTTCCGGTGAAGACCAGTTCGGCTTCATAAGGAACTTCGTAGGAAGGGACTCGCGGGTGCTATCGGTTGTGCCGAGCGACAACCAGGTTTGTGCATTTCTTTCAAGTACACCGGACGGATCAAGGCTGACTGTGGTCAACCCCGGAGCTTGGCCGGTCAAGGCGAAATTCGAGGTGACAAATCCAAGCGGCGGAACAACCACATTTCCCTCGTTGGCAGAAGGCGTGGAATTCGAAGGTGCAGGCGCAAAGATCCTCCCACTGGCGCTCAAAATCGGGAATCGGATGGTTCTCGACTACTCGACTTGGGAATTGATAGGGATCGATCAGCTTGGCGAAGAGGGTTGGTGGCGCTTGAGTTTTGCTGCGGGCCCTGGCCGGATTGGCGAAGTAAGGATTTCCGGGGCACTCAATGGCTACCGGTTGACCGGGGCGCATGAAGCACGGTCAGTCCAGGAAGGGATTATCGTTGCAGTGGCCGATACTGCATTGCCGGAGATCTGGATTAGATGACTGTAAGCGAACCAGCAAACGAGATTACTGAGTCGATCGACCTTCTGGTCATTGGGGACATCAACCCGGACCTTCTTCTCAGCGGCGTCGAAAAACGCTCAAGTTCGACCACGATGGAGAGGCTGGCTGAGCAAGGGGCTATGGTGCTGGGCGGATCAGGCGCGATCACGGCTACGCAGGCCTCCAAACTCGGCCTGGCGACTTCGATCGTTTCCGTCGTTGGTAACGACAGCGTCGCCGATTGGTGCTTGGGAGAGTTGACTGCCTCGGGTGTGGACGTGTCGATGGTTTCCAAGGACCTTGGTGTCCCTACGGGCATTACCGCTGTTATCGAAGTGGAAGGCGAACGCTCGATGGTTACCTACCCCGGCGCTATCGCGAAACTTACAAGCGCAATGGTCCCGAACGAATCCTTGGCGCTCACCAGGCATGTGCATGCCAGCTCCTACTTTCTGCACACGGGTCTCGGGACTTCAGTTGCCGGGATTCTCGATATGGCAAAGGAGTCAGGGGCAACAACCTCGCTCGACCCCAATAGTGACCCACAAGGCAAGTGGGACTCTCATCTGGCTTCGGTTCTGGCTTCCGTCGACTTCTTTTTCGCCAACGACGTTGAAGCGGGATACATCTCGGGGAACCGGGATCCGGTTGAAGCAGCAAAGGCGCTTGCCACCAGCTGCAAAGTTGCAGTGGTGAAGATGGGACCGGAAGGTGCGCTCGCAGTGTCCGGCGAAGAAGTCTTCTGGTCTACAAATCCGGATGGATCTACGCCGTTCAATGGAATCAAGGATACGACTGGTGCGGGCGACTCATTTGACGCCGGCTTCCTGGCCGGCTGGCCTATTCAGAGCTGCTTGGCTCTCGGCTGCTTTTGTGGCACTAAGTCGACGGGTGCCCTTGGAGGAACTGCCGCTCAACCTACAGTGGAAGAGTGCATGGAGGTTCTGTCCAAGTCCGGGCATCCCATCCAGGCTGTCTGACAATCACGCGAGCGGGTCGGGCTGGTCCGGCCCGCAGCTTATTTAGTGGTCACGGGTAGGGTGGTGAACCCCCGGAAGGTAATGCCTTGTCTTCGCTCGGGTGGGGTGCTCGCCAGCTTGATACCCGGAATCTCTCTCGATATCGCGCCGAACACCTCTTGCCCTTCCAGTTTCGCAAGTGCTGCCCCAAGGCAGTAGTGGATTCCGGCGCCGAAGCTCATCGGTTGTGATTCCTTACGGGTGACGTCGAACCTTCCGGGCTCTGAGAACTCTTCGGGGTCATGGTTTGCAGCTCCCAGGAACATCACGACCATGTCGCCTCTGGATAGGGTGGCGTCGGCCAACTTGAAGTCTTCTAGGGCCACCCTCACGTCCATTTGGATCGGGGAATCCCACCTCAATAGCTCGTCTACGCCTCGCTTCAGATTTTCTCCTCCATCCGCCATAAGTTGAATCTGCTCTGGATGCTCGATCAGAGCGTAAGCTCCATTGCCGATTAGATTGGCGGTCGTTTCGAATCCGGCAGCGAACAACAAAATGGAGGTGGCAAGTATCTCCACGTCTGTGAGCCTGTCATCCCCCTCTTGTGCCAAAAGCATCGCCGAAAGCAGGTCGTCTTGGGGGCTCTTAGCCTTTTCGGCAAGCAGGGCAGTGAAATACTCGGCCATCTCCATATTCGCGGAAGCAGCCTTCTCCATGGTTTCCATGTTTGCGGCAGGCTCCAGGGCAGTGGTCGCGACCCTAACCAAAGGCTGGAACTGCAGGCGATCCTCTTGCGGTACACCCAAAAGCTCGCCGATGACGGTAATCGGTAGGGGATATGCCAATTCAGCCATAAGGTCGCATTCGCCTTTTTCGCGGACAGTGGAAATCATGTCCTCGACGATTGCCGCAACCCTTGGCCTCAACGCCTCCACCCTCTTGGGCGTGAAGGCCTTCGAAACCAATCCACGCAGGCGCGTGTGGTCGGGAGGGTTCGCAAAGAGCATCATCGAGGCGCCTTGCGCTTGAGCCTGTTGAGTGGCTGCAATCATCTCGCGCGCCTCGGGCACCTCCTGGAACATGACTCCGCGAGGGCGAGGCATGCCGGCTTCGAACTTGCCCAAGCTTGGGGAAGTGAGTGCCGCCCGGCAATCTGAGTATCGGCTGAGGAATAGCGGTCCAAGGAACTCACTATCGTGGACGGGAGCCATCTCCCGGAGCCTTTGGTAGAGAGGATAGGGATTCTCCCTGCCGACGGGAGTCATGACAATCTCCCCAATCACCGCATCTGCTTCGGTGGCGCCCACGGCGGCTCCTTTTTGATTTCAGGTTGTCCTAAATAGGAAGCTTACCCCTATTTCGCAATTGACATTGTGGCAGAAAGTGTCTCTTTATCTCAAATTGAAAATCGGAGGGTTCGCTTCGACATTCCTTCCGGAATACCAAATTCGCTAACCCGACTTCTTTGGATCAGCGTTCCAGTGCAATTTGGCGTTTTTGAAAGCGCGCTACGTCGGTTCAGTTGTTGGAGCTTCAGGGCATCCCAGGCATCGAAGGCATCGAGCCACCTGAGCCCGACGAAGATTGGCTTCCAGAGGTGCTTCCTGGAAGCACTCCGGTTTCAGAGGGCGCAACGGTGGTCGTCGTCGATTGATCCACTGTTCCCGGGAATCCTTGCGACCCCGTTCCCGAAGGGTTGGCGGTCGTTGGAGGGCCCCCAGGAAAGATTGAGGATGTGCCTGAGCTACCTGGGAACATTGTCGTTGAAGTGGTCGAGGTCGAGGTGGTCGAGCTGAGCGATAGCGAGGCCGATCCGTCCGCGTTCAGCGATCCGGGCGGGGAAGTGCTGGAAGGGTAGGTGGGTGCTCCGCAGCTTCCTGGCGCTGTGCACTTGTTGGAGAACAACGGAATTTTCGAACTGGGCCAGTCGCTCAAGTTGAAGCGATAGCCACCGTCGTAAGTGACGTAGGTGCCCTGGTCCCCGTCGGGGCCTGTAGCGTTGGGGTCCCACCAAGTAATCATTGCATCTTGGACGCCCCCGTAATCTTTGCCATTTACAAAGTAATAGGTGGGCACCTCGGGGCTGGAGGATGGCAGGTTGATCTGAGCCATCGCGTTTGCGAACGTCGACGGATTGAGCGTGGGCCCTGCCAGCTCGATTGCCCGGAAAAGGACCAAGTACTCAAAGAAGGTGATCTGGGCGTCTCCGGGTGGATTGGGGCCCGTGGGGTCTATGGCTCGGTAGGCCTGGTAGAACGGTTGCTCGTTTAGAGGCGCTTGCATTGGGATCGAGCTGATCCCGAAGTCGTTTGCCCATTCCTTTTGGTTATAAAGCCGTGCGATCTGGTAGTAATCCTGTAGCTGGTAGCCGGATTGGAGCCACTCGGGGAACCAGCCGTTGTCGGCAGCGTCTCTGGTGAAGAAAACGGGAGAAACTGGGTCGCATAGACAAATTACAGACGTTACTCCCGCGTTCTGAAGGATTGAGTCGTCTGTCTTTGCCTGCGTGATAAGTGAGGAGGGATCGAGCGTATACCCGACGGACTTGACCACCTTGATCCCTGCGGTGCCGAGCTTGTCTGAGAGGTCCTGGGCTGTCTGGTTGTAGAAGCTGGCTGTACCGTCAGGGTTAGTGGCGGGGTAGATGATCCCGTACTTGCGAGGCTTGCCTTTTACCGGCGGCGTGGAATTGGACCCGGCGAAGGTGGCCTTGGAGCCGGGGCCCAGCTGGTTGATGATGAACTTTGCCAGCATGGAGTCTTGGTAGTCGGTCGTCGGGAGAAGCCCGTAGTCGTATGGCATGTGAGCCTTCAAGAAGCTCTCCGGAAGCTGGAGGTCTGCAATGTTGAAGATGTGCTCGGCTGCAGCTTGGTCCAGGTAATCCTGATAGATGCCCCCAATCGTGGCGAGGGGGTGATATTGCTGTTGGATTGTTACAGCGTCCGACCTTGAGATGGTCGAGATATTTGCAAAGTTGCAGCTGGACTCATAGAAGCTGACGTGGACGTTTCGCCCGTAGGTCTGGAAGTGCTGGTTGAAGAATTTGTTGTAGACCTCCATGACGTGTTGCTCCTGGGGGATGGAGCCAATTAGGTCGTTTTTCTGTCCCAGAATCGTGTCCACAACCGCATTTTCGGGCGAAGAGTACGCGACCACCGAAATTGAGTTTCCGGTGACCCCTTGCGGGTTCTGGGGATCGGTAGAACCTCCGTTGTTGGCGGAAGTCCAAGTTGTACCAGCCCACTTGGTTGGGGGGCACTCGTAAAACGGAGAATGAAGATCTTGTTGCCGAGCACAGTTCAGATTGATGTATTTCGAGTGGCTGAAATCGGCCACGCTGGGACCCGAAATCTTCACACCAGAGGCCGGCGTTGGGATGATCGTGATTACGAGGGCAAATGCGACTGCGATCAAAACAAAAGGCCCATAGCGCTTCCTCAAAAAGTCGAAGTCGCGCGCCTTCGAAGAGTTGTCGTCGGTATTTGGCATTCGAATTTGCTTCTCCAGGTGGTTAGTTCGGCTTGCCGGCAACTCCGCCGCCGGTTTGTTGGATTCCGGGCGCAGTTTGGGCGCCGACTCGTGCAAGGCGGTCACCGGAGCCGGAGCGAGCGATTGCGGTGGGGTCTCCTCCCAAATAGGCCGCAATAACTACCGGGTTAGACATGACTTCGTCCGGCGTACCGCTTGCAAGTTGCGATCCCGCATCCAATACGACAACCCTGTCAGCCACGTCTTTGATCAGTGGCATATCGTGCTCAACGATCAAAAGGCTTGCACCGGTTTCGTCCCGAATGCGCAAAAGAAGTGGACCTAATGCTTCGACTTCCTTTTGAGCGACTCCGGCAGCCGGCTCGTCAAGCATGAGGACTTTCGGGTCGTGAGCGAGGCTACATGCGATATCCACGAGTCTGCGCGTGCCGGTTGACAACTCTGACAGGAACTTGTGAACGAATGGCCCAAGGCCCATAAGCTCGATTAATTGGTCGACTTTGCGGTAGACCTCCTTTTCGCTGCGGCGAGCGATCGGAATCGAGAACAAGCTTGAGATCGGGTCGCGCACCTCGATGTGACGCTCAAGCGAGACTGCGATCGTCTCGCGGATAGTCAACGAGGGAAAGAGCAGGGCATCTTGAAACGACCTACCCAGTCGCCTAGCAGCGCGCTGCTCAGGGTTCATCTGAGTTACGTCCAAGCCGTCAAGGATCACCTGTCCCGTATCGGGCGTTATAAAGCCGGAAATCAAGTCAAAGAAGGTTGTCTTTCCCGCTCCGTTGGCTCCAATGATGCCAAGCACCTCACCCTGGTGGAGCTGGATACTCACGTCGTCTATTGCCTTGATTCCGCCGAACCTCACTGAAATATTCTTGGTTTCGAGCGCAATGTCCGCACCGTCCAGCCGGAATGGCGCACGTGCTCTCGTAGCGTTCGGGTGAATCTCGGGATCAGAGATTGTGGGATTGTCGATGTCAACTGCCGATGTCGTGGGGAGCACGGTGACCGGCTTTTCGCCACTGCTGGGGCCGACCCCCTCCAAAAAGACTGCTCTCAAGAGCTCAGGGTGGTTCAAGAGATCGGCGGATGGACCGTCAAAGCGGACCTCACCGCGTTCCATGAACACGGCCCGTTGACACAGGTCGAGGGCAAGGTTGATCGATTGTTCGACGAGTATGACGGTCGTGCCTGCGGCATTGATTGCTTTAACTACGTCGATAAGTTGAGCGACGATGACGGGAGCGAGCCCGAGCGATAGCTCGTCGATCATCAAGATCTGCGGACGGTTGATGAATGCCTGGCTCAGCGTAAGCATTTGTTGCTCGCCACCCGATAAGTTGCCTGCTATCTGGTCGATGCGGTCCTCAAGAACGGGAAACATTTGAAGAACGCGCGCTTTTTCCCTGGCGAACTCCGAGGGATCCTTGCGGGAAAGCCAGCCGGCAACTTGGAGGTTCTCGCCAACGGTTAGAGTCGGAAATACGCCTCTACCGCCGGGAACCATCATGACCCCTGCCTCGGCGATCCTTTCCGGGCCGTGTCCTAGGGCCGAGTACTGCCCCAGCTTGATCGAGCCCTTTGTGGGTTGTATCAGTCCGCAAATAGCCCTTAGGACCGTCGACTTCCCTGCTCCGTTCACACCAAGCAGGGCGACCATCTCGCCTTGGCTAATTTCCAGGTCGACACCGAACAACACCTCGACTTGACCGTAAGAAACGTGAAGATCATTGCACTCCAAAAATGCCGTCATCAGTTTCCCTCCCCTTCCAATACGCTCGTGCCCAAATTTGTTGGAGCCTGTGACTGGAATCCCAATCCGTCGCCGTTTGTCGTTATGGGGCCGACTGATGACCCGTTGCCACTTGGAGACACAGCGGCCGGTGTGATGGAGGATCCGGCCGGTTGGTCGCCGGTTGCGAAGCTTGGTTGACCACCTCTCACGTTGAAGAAGTTTCCGAGGACCGAGGCAGGAACGAGCCGTTGAATTACCCAGTCCCGGCCCTTGTAGAAGAGCTCAGCGAGACCGCCGGGCATAAACAAGAGGACGGCCAGCAAGAGTACGCCGTTCGCCATTTCCGACAGTGTGGCCGATTTTAGAAAGAGCGTGGCACCTTCGGAGAGAACCGCTCCGGCCACCGCTCCGGGCAGCGAACCCAGACCTCCTACAACTGCCATTGCGAAAACGGTAATACTCGCCTCAGGGGGGAATAGCCCAAGGGACACGTTCCGGTCGTGAGCGGTGAAGAGGGCACCGCCGATGGCGGCAACAAATCCAGCTATGCCGAAGGCCAGCAAAAGGCTTCGGGTTTGGCTGATTCCATAAGACCTTGCTGCTCGGTCATTGTCCTTCATTGCGATCAGCGCGCGGCCTGTCCTGCTTCGCCTTAGCGCGCTAAGGCCCGCGATCAGAACTACGAGCAGTGCCAAGCACAGGTAATAAAAAGCCAAGTCTCCTTGGGTTGAAATGCTTCCAAACAACTTGGGCCGACCTACTTGGTTGTTGGGTGCCAAAAGGGGGAAATAGGAAGGATCCAAGAAGTAGGCGGCTGCGGCAACTGCAAACCCAAGCGAAACGACTGCAAAATAGAATCCCTTCAGCCTGGCGGCGACGAGACCCAACACGACAGAAACTGCGGCTCCTGCCAGACCCGACAGAACAAGTGAAAGGAAGAAATCCATCTTTGCATCGGCTGTGAGTCGCCCCGCTACCCCTGCGCCGATTGCAGCGAAGCCCAGCTGCCCGAGGCTTATCTGCCCACTCCAGCCGGTCACCACGACGACAGAGATGGCGACGATCCCGTAAATGATGATGTCGGACGACCTGTAGTCGATCGTCCGGTTGAGGGCCGGAGCGGCCACGAATATGAGAGCCCCAAGTGCCGCGAGGGCCAAAGTGAGGATGCGCACCTTCGGGTGATTCCTGATCCTCGCCGGTAGCCTCCGGACTTCGTCGTAGGCCTTCCAACTTGAGTCCGAGTTACCGATTATCCGGGACACGTGCTTGCGCTGGAAGAGAATTACCAGAACCAGTACAGCCACGAACATCGGGTCGATGGCATTCGGGTCGGAAGCAGCAAACGTATACGTGGCAGCGGTCAATCCGGCACCCAGGATCCAACCGGCCCACACCGCAGTCTTCAAGTCCGAGAACCGTGCGATCACTGCTACGGTCAAGGCCCCAAGCAATTCTTCGGGGCCGACTGCGCTTGACCCGCTGACAAGTCCCGTGATGGGTGAGCGAAGGCAGATCGCCAAGGCGCCGATTACGGACGCAAGGACCCACGACAGCGTAGAGACGGTTCTGACCGGGACACCCAGCAAGGAAGCCCTGGGAGCGTTCTCTGCGGACGCCCTCATCGCTATCCCAACATGAGTCCTATGCAAAAACATATGGAGCGCCAGGATCACAAGAGGAACCATTGCGACAAGAACGAGCGAGTTCCCGTCAAAATTAAATCCCTCAATCCTCTGATGAAGTGCCGAAAGGGGAGTCCTTATACTGCCTTGGGCGCCGCTTCCAGAGAACGCGTTGACTATATATAGTTCTCCTGCGGCTACCAACTGGGTCATTCCAAGAGTTGCGACCGTGTAGATAAGCCGACTGGAGTTTGCGAAGCGTTTGCCGATAAACGTCTCCAGGAGGAAGCCCAGAATCCCTGCGGAAGCAACACCAATAGGGAGAGCTAGGCCCCAAGGCACATGAGAGTGTAAGTCCAGGTTCTCGAAAATCACGGCACCGAAGGCACCGATCTCGGCAAGCGCGAAGTTGATGATCCGATTGGACCTATAGATGAGGATCAGCGCGACAGCCTCAAGAGAGTACGTTGAGCCCACCACCACCCCGTATAGGAGCTGAGACCACGGCACTCCCATAATGGGAACGCTGATGATTACTAATGCGAGGATTATCGCTGCGACGGTCGACGCGTAACGAACGCCGGGCCTGGCGAGGATGGAAGTGCTGGCTTCGCCTTGTTCAGCTCCTACCGGAGTCAATGTATGCCCACCTTCAACTTTCCCCCACAATGCTTGGGATCAGATCTGCCTTGGATTCCTCGGCGATTGTTGAACAGTATTAGCTAATCGCGAGGTCGTAAACGGGTAGCGGCCCCATTCGCTGGAGCCTGACCAAATAATTCAACTGTTACTTCGCTACGTGGCCAACCCCCGGGCAAAACGTCACTCTTCGTCGACGACTTGGAATATTCTTATTTGGAACTTTGTAACTTTACTGGACGCGGTCGCCTTGTTACCTATCGGGAGGGAGGTAGAGGCTACCGGCTTCGAGGATGGAGCGCCGCCGATGATGGAGACGCCGACCTCCCAGTAGTTGCCATCGCTTCCAGCCCTTTTTGCGAGGATTTGGCTTGAGCCTGACAAGTTTGCTGCTCCAGCCCCGGTGCTTCCCGAGGTTTGTCGGAAGGACCCTAGGTAGAGCCAGCCTTTCGATCGAAGCTCGGACTCGAAGAATGAGTTGAGGGAACTTGGCGACTGTGTTGCGGAAAGGTCCAATGTCCTGTCGAATGTGCCCGAACTAGAGTCTTGGATGATTGAGGCCGCGGACTTCGAATCCGCAGGTACCCGGATCGCATTGAGGACATTGACCGGCGGCAGGTTTCCGATCCTGAGGTGAGAGTACAAAGGCAATAGGGGCTTGCCGGTCAACTCGGTTTTCCCGCCATTTGGAGTCTGATTTGAGAGCGAATCAGCGCGTCCTCGGCCCTGCACCAATATGACGAAGACTTGTGCTGCCACCGCCAATGATCCGGCGACGATCAAGCCGGTCTTAATCCAAGTCTTGCGATTCATCCCAACAACAGGATCGCGCATTCGATACCCGGTTAGCTCATTGCTGGTAACCCTCTACAACGCTTACCGGCCTAATGGCAGCCTGGTCCGGGTCCTTTCCGGCGTTCCTGCGTGCCCATCTTTGCCGGAGTAGGTCCCAGCACTGGTCGAGGGTGGTCTCAACCTGAAAGAGCCTTTCCGTGTCCTCAAGATTGAGGCCGGTACCGGCGTGCGCTCGTTCGAGCCGGTGCTCCTCATCCGCCAGGCGGTCGATTCTCTCAAAAATTGTGACATCTTCCAACTCTTGCCTCCTTTTACCTCGGCGCCTTTTTGCTATCTTCGAATGTTTCGCTCACCAACCGGTCACCTCCATCGGATAGCCGCTTATTTCCTCCTTCCCCTGTTCCTACCCGCATCCGCTACAATTCATGGCGCTTGGCGGCGTGGCCGAGTGGCTTAGGCAAGGGCCTGCAAAGCCCTGTACATCGGTTCGATTCCGATCGCCGCCTCTTTGAGGCTCAGCTCCCGGTGACGTTCACCTGGGGCTGAGCCTTAGGATACGCAGCCGGTATTCGTCGAGGATGCTTGACTTTGCCATCTCTCCCTCCGAGACTTGACTAGGTGAGCGCAGACCGAGAGGAAGTACCTGAATGAAGACACTGAGAAGATCCGGTGTCACTGGTGCCATTCTCGTGTCCGTGTTCGTGATCGCTTGGTTTGCTCTGGGCGGTAGCCAGAGCCAGAGAATCTCACCCAAACTTCACCAAGTGGCAGACCAAGGCGCCACGCCCACCGGTACATCCGGCTCGTCAGCCTCCTCTCCGTCGGACTCTGACTACGTGACCAGTTCGAATGGTGTCTGTGACCAGCTGTCGGTTGCGCTTGCCAACTCCGACCAGAGTTTCCGTACTGCACTGAGCCAAGCGACGAACAACCAGACGAGCCAGCCGATAACGCTCGTAAATCAGCTTCTCCATCAGTACATGGACGAGTATGACTCGTTGGTGGCGATGCAGAATCAGGTTGTAAGGGACTTGGGGGTTCTTCCGGTCCCTGCAGACCTTTCTTCTGAAATGCCTGCGGTGTTCGCAAGCATGAGTTACGCGATGACGGCTCAAGAACAGTATGTGACGGTGTTCCAGAATTTGCTGCAAATCTACCTGGCTTCGGGCACCTCGGCAGCTCAGCAACCTTCTCCTGCGGGACAATC
>DAIDIS010000175.1 GCA_027451785.1 Acidimicrobiales bacterium | reverse complement strand
TCATTCATTGGTTCTTGGAAGCAATGGTTCGGTGTATGCATTCGGGAATGGCACCTCCGATCAGCTAGGCGAGGTAGTAAGCCAGACCTACATCCCCTATGCAATTTCAGGGGTTACCGCCACGCAAGTACTCGCTGGCGGTAACACCTCGGACCTTATCGACAACGGTGTCTTGGAAACCTGGGGTTCTAATTCCAACGGCGAGTTGGGCAACGGCCAGACCTCTTCTCAGCTGAGCCAGACCGCTACTCCTCAAACGGTGAGTAACGTTTCTGGCCTTGAAGCAGTCGCCCTTGGTTCAGAAAATGGTATTGCGTCGCTGTCGAATGGCAATGTCGCTGACTGGGGATCGAACCAATATGGGCAACTGGACGATTCCACGACTCCTCCTCCAACTGCGGTGGACAGCCCAGTCACGGCGAGTGGACTCAATTGGCTCTAGTCATCTTGGAATTGGAGCGCTTCAATAGTTCCGTACCACTCGTCCATGGATAGACGTCCTAAAGGCGGTGATTGAACTCCCGTATTCATTTGAGCAACGGGCTGCAGACATATGGAAGACCCTGATCGCATATGATCCCCTTGACGTGCTAATAGTGGCAAGTTAGCGTTGGGATCGAGGTCGAAGGAATCGATGGTCTACGAGGGTAGTCGCCGCAAAATTAGCCTATATGAAGGCGGGATATTTGATGGTATTTCGGGCGATGAAGACAGGTGCCTTTCTGGCCGGAAGTCTCTTGCTTACAGCGGGATTGGCTATGGGGACAACCGTGTCTCAAGCATCTGGTGCTACCAACGGCCCTTCAATTAGCTCGACTGTTCAATTGTCGTGCCAGGCTCCGGTCGTTGGGACTATGACGGTCGATTTGTCGATTGCTGGAACTGTCCCGACCTCAGCTACTGCTGGAGGACCTGCGAGCCTTATCAACGTCCAGTTTTCCGCTGATGTTCCCACGGCTGGATTGCTAGAGGGTATGCCGTTTCCGGGTCCGTACACGATATCGGTGAGTATCACCCAGATGCTGATGAATATTTCTGGTGCAACACCGCCATCTATTGATCTTGGGGCGGCTCCGTATGGCCCTATGGTTTCGCCGGAAGTACCAACTGGAGAACCTGTTTCGTTTCCGGCCTTGGCGTCGGTTGGTCCTTTTGTTGCCAGCTCCAGTGCTAGTGCGATCGTCGGCACCGTTGGAGACACCAGTCTCAGTTTGACGTTAAGGAATGGGGCAGGACCAACGTCGCCACTTGCAATTACGTGTGTGCCATCGTCAGGTGCTCAAGTGTTTTCGATACCTGTCACAAGTGCTCAAGCTGTATCTGCGATAACGGGCATATCTCCTTCCAGCGGCCCCACCTCCGGCCGCACACAAGTGACCATCACGGGATCAGGATTCACGGGCACAACAGGTGTGAGATTCGGTACACAGGCCGCTTATTTCACAGTGGATTCCTATTCCTCAATCGTCGCAATCTCGCCTTCCACCAACAGGGCCGGAGCTGTTGATGTCACGGTGACGACGCCAGCCGGTACGAGTGCAACCAGCTCGGCAGACCAGTTCACCTACACGGTGGCGACCAATGTCCCGACAGTCTCAAGCATCTTCCCGGACATGGGACCCGCAGACGGTGGGGGGATTGCATTCATCTTCGGAAGCAATTTCTCAGGCACCACGGCGGTAAAGTTCGGAGGCAAATCTGGCCTTTACTTGGTGATTGCCGATGACCTGATCATTGCGCTTGCTCCTCGAAGTGTTCCAGGCAAGGTACCAGTTACGGTGACCAATTCGGCCGGAGCGAGTAGTGCTGGTGCGGGAAGCGCCTACAGTTACTTTTGACTCGCCCCGGGTTCTGTGACTACTTCGATCCTTGAGAGGATTGAAATATGTCAGACAAGAAGCGACCGGGGAAGGTATTCGGCCGAGGTAAACGTGCAGCAGACCCAACTCAACCCTGTCGAATTAGGGCCTTGGGAATCAGTAATGTATTGATGTGGCTGCCTGAGTCTGCGTGGAATCGATGCATGAAGTTAAATCGTACTACGAGATTAATACAGCCTTTTTACAGCCTCCGCCCCGAAATTGACTGGATTCAGGCCGATTTCGTGGACGGCACACCCCTCCTGAGCTGCCCAAATAGACTGGGAATCACTGGCTGGACGCTTCTGACAGCACTCTCAAGGTGGAGACACGGGTTCGAACCCCGTTGGGACTGCCAGGAAGGTGCAGGTTGGAGGCAGGTCTTCGGCGGACCAGGAATTGCCAGGCGGGTTTTGTCCATGGAATGTCCATATTTGATTTAAACTTGTCCATGGCAGAGCCCCATGGACATCCCTGGGGCCGATTACGGAAGGCGGTACCATATGAAGGGTTCCATGAGGCAGAGGAGCGAAGGCTCCTGGCAGCTCCGTGTTCACGTGGGCAAGGACGCTATCACCGGCAGGGCGCTCTACAAGGAGCAGACCGTCCGGGGCACTTAGCGCGACGCCCGGCGAGCGTTGGCGGTCATGGTGGCGGAATCAGAGACAATCTCAGGCAATTGCTCGATTGAGACAACTCTATTCAAGCTCTTGGCAGACTGGCTGGCCCACTCGGAGATGAGCTTCAGCCCCAAGACTGCGGTGACTGTCCGAGGCTATGTAGAGCGGACCATCGCTCCGGCCATCGGACACATCCCGATCGCCAAGCTGACGCCTGCGGACTTGGATGCTTTCTATCGCCAGCTGATCGAGAAAGGCGGTGCGAAGGTTCCCTTCAAGCCGGCAACGGTCCGCCGTTGTCACGGCATCATTCGCTCCGCCCTCGCCCAAGCCGTGCGGTGGGGATGGATCAAGCACAACCCGGCGATTGACGCGACCCCGCCAAAGGTTCACTCTCCCGAGATCAACCCGCCTACTCCGAAGCAGGTTGCAGCCATCTACAAGGCAGCCCTGGAGGACAACCGTGCCTTCGCTGCCTACATAGTCCTAGCGGCAGCGAGTGGCGCAAGGCGAAGTGAGATGGTCGCACTTCGTTGGCGCAACATCGACCTCGACAATCACCGGCTGGTCATCCAGAGGGGAGTAGTCGGAGTCGCCAAGGGGCTGGTGGAAAAGGACACCAAGACCCACCAGGTCAGGAAACTCACGTTGGACCGAAACACCGTTGTCGTCCTGCGGGAGCACCTGAAGCGGTGCGAGGAGATTGCTGCAGCCAGTGGCACCTCAATCGGTCCTGACTCGCAGGTGTTCTCAGGCGAGCCCGACGGCTCGATACCTTGGTGGCCCGACTCAGTAACCCGAGCCTTCCGGGTGTTATCCAATCGGGCGGGCGTGAAGGGTATAAGGCTTCATGATCTCCGGCAATACATCGCCACGCGACTGTTGTCTGAAGGGATCGACGTCCGGACCGTCGCTGGTCGACTCGGTCACCGAAACGCCATCACGACGCTTGACGTCTACTCGCACTTCATCCCGGAGTCGGACAGTGAAGCGGCTGAGGCGTTGGGGCGGTTGTTCGAGGAAGCGGTGGAGGGGGAGTGATTAGTAGGGCAGAGGAGTCGAGGTACGGGATTGCCTTGCTGGTCGACCAGGTTGATGGTCACATGGGTAGGGGATAAATGCGGACCTTGCCTCGACCCATGGATATCACGCAACCCTCTTCGAGCTCGTTCGAAATGCCCGGCAGATTGTTCAAAAGCAAAGTGACCTGTTGCTCTATCTGGAGGGGCTCGGCCGATCTAATTAAGACCAGCGAAGGTGCCGCCAAGCGGTGCCGTGCGAGGAGCGCAGCGAAATCACTATCTTCGGAAACGATTACTCGCTCTTCCTTCATTGCAAGCTGAAGTATCGACTCGTCGGAAGCGGCCATCATGCCTCGATCCCTGACGTGCACAGGTTCGTGGCCTGCTTTGTTTGCTGAGCGCGTCGGATACCCGGCGAGAGAGGTTGGCGTCTATTAGAAGCTTCAAGCCGAGGTTTTGAGGGGAAGCTCGCGTTCCTGTACTGCGGCCGCTCCGTATTCCAGGGCGGCGAGAATGTCTTCTTCCTCCAACTCCGGGAAGTCGGCGATGATCTCTTGATGAGTACGGTTCGCTGCTAGCTGGCCCAAGACAGTAGAAACGGGGATACGCAGATCACGGATGCAGGGCAGACCACCCATCTTCTCCGAGTCGATGCTTATCCGATCAAAGGCCATAGTGACTTAATGTTAGTCGATGGTGCGGCGAGTTTAGAACCCTTAGACGCGCAAAACCTGACCTCTCGCCGTCCGGAGATTGGTCGGGCTCACTCCTTTAAGCCAAGGCCAGGAGCATGAGCTAAGTCTGGCCAACACCACCGAGCCAATTAGTTGACGAATTGCCGCGGCGAGATAGCAATTATGTATTCGTTTGTAATGCAACCTTGCAGTGCCCGAAGAGGAGCTGCTCGACGTCGACTTACTCGAAGACGATGACCCGTTCGAAATCGACAATCAAGCAGCACATCTCTTCACGCACGACGACCTTGGCATTGAGGGTATCTATGAGGTTTGGGAAAGCGACTCTCTCTTTTATCCGGCCATCCCACCAGCCGACTGGCTGAAGGTGGACGAGTACTCGTAGTCCCGATGGCTAAGCCGGATAGTGGAGACCTTGCCAGGTGTCGGCCTATTGGTTGTTACGAAGCCGCAGTTGTGCTGGCTGAGCAATATAGCGAAGACCGTTGATGCGCAGAAGGAGCTGAGAAATGGATCGCCGAGAAGAATATGAATTCTATAAGCAAGCTGGAAGCCAGGTTCCTCAAGGCCCCGTTCGTCGTCGCAAGCTTCCGCTCACGCGTTTGGTACCAGTGCGCTTTTCCGAAGAGACCTTGGAAGAGATCCAGCGTCTGGCCGACGCGGATGATCGCTCCGTCTCATCATGGATTCGACGGGCTGTCGATCACGAGCTTCATGCGAAGCGGCCTGCCTGAGTTCCAGCTTGACCGAACGAAATGCCTAGGGTGATTGAGCTCGGCGGGTGACGGAGTCAACGGTCGCTTCGCGGTCGACCAAGCATCTATACACAACTGGAGGGCTCGCGTTGCCAGCTCGATCGATACAGGAGATCATCTCGTATCACGAGGGAATTTCATCCTTTTTACAGCCTCCGGTCCGAAATTGACTGGATTCAGGCTGATTTCGTAGACGGCACACCTGCCCAGAGCTGCCCACTGGGGCTGGTGATCACTGAATCGGCGCTCCTGACAGCTCTCTCAAGGAGCCGAGAATTTATCGAACGGGGCGACACGCATTGCTCGGAGCCGGAGTTGTTATGTACAGCGATTGTGCGTACACTTGAAGTCATGGCAACCAAGGTAGAAACCCGTGCCGAGAGACTACAGCTTCGTCTGTCGGCTACCGACGATGGGCTAATCCGTGCTGCGGCGGAAGCGTTGCACGTTTCGATATCTGAGTTCGTTCTTCAGGCCGCACGCATGTCGGCGGCGAATACGCTTGCCGATAGGACTCACGTCGTTCTCGATGCGAAGACTTGGGATGCCCTTGAGCGGAGGGTGTCCCGAAAGGGTGTTCGCAATCCAAAGACGGCTGAGCTGTTCACGCGTCCCTCGCCTTTAAGGGGCTGATGGCCAAGTTCTCACCAATCGAGCCGCTCAACGAGGGCCATCAACTCGAGAACTTCGATTCGGGAGAGACCGAGATTGATGAATGGCTGGTCGGGATGGCGATGAAGAATCAGCTTGCGGGCTTCGCTCGAACATATGTGACTGCAGACGATGATCGGGTTGTTGGTTTCTATTCCGTTTCGGCTTATTCGGTGCTGCGTGCGGAGGCAACGGGCCGAGCCCGCCGCCAAGCTCCCAAGATGATCCCTGCGATCCTTCTGGGGAGGCTCGCGGTGGATAGGACGGCACAGGGACTTGGCCTCGGAGCTGCCTTGCTTCGTAGTGCAATGGAGCTGACGTTGGCTGCGAGTGAGACCATTGGCGTGCGGATGATGTTGGTAAATGCGCTCGACCCTTCAGGCTCCAGGTTCTACGAGCGTTACGGGCTGGTTCCCTCTCCGACCAATCCGTTGGACCTTATGATCACGGTCCACGACATTGAAGCTGCGATGTGAGTTTTCGAGCGTCACCCGCAAGAGGCGAGGTCGAGCGTCAAATGTTTGCTCAAGAGAGCTTGCTCTAGTTCTGGAATTCGGTGAAGTGAGAAATCCGAATCACCCAAGAGATACGGCGCTATCCTTAGCTGTCTTTGGTTCCCATGTATTGGGAGCAACCTGACACCTAGGTGTCTTGGGCCTTGCCTATTGGGCGATGGTGACGAGATTCCTATCTGTCCAGTAGGCCCAAGTACTTCGAAACGGGGCTGGAGAGAGGTCGAACCCGGACGATGTCATTCTCTGGAATTCAGATCTACAACAACTTCAATGTCGGCGAATTGGCCCGTGGTCATCATCACGTGGGGAGTTCTATAGGTAGCCAGGCAGAAGGAATCGGCCCCGTACATCCGATGTCTCCAGTCCCGACAGCGTGGCGGCACCTTGGATGCCTACTCATCGGGTTGCCATCTTCTCTGTGTCTTCAATGAAGATAGCCGGCTCTTGTCCTCAAGCCGGGTTCTCCTCGCCGCCGCCGACGGCTTTGTAGGCCTACGCGGCTTCGCCTGCCTGTTGGCTCTGTCCAGCTTGCCCGCCAAGATCTCTATCGCCTTCCTCCGGTTGGCGAGTTGAGACCTTTCCGTGGAGCAGGTGATCCTGACTTCGCTCCCCAGCTGGGAAGCCAGGCGCATCTCAATATCCGGATCGGAGTCAAGCTCGTCGATGTTGCAAATGAGCTCGACTTTGGTATCTGAGGTGTTGACGTGCTGTCCTCCAGGGCCACTCGACCTGGAAAACCTCCACCGGAGCGCGCCGCGGGGCACACGAATACCTCCGGGGGTGGTCAATCCTTCGTCCACAGCATCCTGATGGTAGTCCTTATTTCGAAGAATTCGGAGCAGGATTCAGGCTCCAAAATGAGGAAAGGCGAGCTGAAGGAGTCTTAGGCCGCCATTCAGGACTGGTTTTCGACGATGATCCTGTCCTGGCGCATCTCAAGGACCCTGGAGATTTCCTTTTAACTGGAGGCCTTGGACGAGTCGCTTGCCAAGTACTGACACCCAGAGAACCACCGGCACAGCTCCCTCGGTGACCTGACCCCAACCAGGTGTACGGCGGGAAGGCAGACAAACTGTCGGCAGCGGCCTAGCACGCCAACCCGAGACCAACTATTTTCGGGAGAACCGAACTTAGATCAGGCCGGGAAATGTCTAGCTGTGTAGAGCCACTTCGGTGAATTCAATCGGTCGGCCGTCCCCGCACCGAGTCGATGTAGATATCGGCGAAGTAATAGTCCGGGAACAAAGTGAGGCCGTGACCGGCGAGGCGGCAATAGAGCGAGCCTTCCCTTAGTCGATCGCCGAGAATCTCCCTTGGGTTCTCGAAGCGTTGCTGGACTGGAGAGCGACCAAGTGCCAAGGGTAAATTCTCGCCAACCCCCGGACATTTCGCGAATCGAAAGAGCGATTACTTCAGGGGCGTCCTAGGGGACCTGACGAGTAGTGGGTAAGTCGGGCAGCCTACTGGTAGGTAAATTGATCCGCGGAACTCGCAACACTTGTTCCCCCAGGTCCAATTACTGTGATGTCGACAGTGGATCCAGGTGTTCCTGGAGGTGCTACGACCTCGAACTGGTTGTCGGAATACAAGGTACCCTGAGTCGCCTGAACGCTTCCGAAGAAAACGGCTGTCCCGCTCAAGAACCCGGAGCCATTTACGATTACGTCGGTTCCCCCAGCAGCAGGTCCAGAGCTCGGTGAGATCGAGGTGATAATTGCAACCGGCGGCGACGAGTTGTATCGGAACCGATCTGCAGTACTTGTTGCGCTAGTCCCACCTGGCCCCACGACCGTTATGTCAACGGCTGTGTCGGGAGTGCCAGCTGGACTGATTGCCATTACTTGGCTATCCGATATGACCATTCCTTCGGTTGCACGAACATTGCCGAAATACATCGCGGTGGCAGTTGAGAAGCCGGAACCGTCGATGGTTACCCAAGTACCGCCTCCACCGGGACCGTTGGAGGGGCTTACTGAGGTAATCGTTGGAGCCGCAGAGCCGGGTGGCAGAGTCGATGGGTTGGTGTACGTGAATTCGTCAGCGGATGTTATGGCGCTCGTGCCTCCAGGCCCCACCACGGTTATGTCTACAGTGGACCCTGCAATCCCGGGGGGGCTCGATACGATCACGGACGTATCCGACTTAACGATTCCCACTGTTGCTTGTATATTCCCGAAATAAAGGGCGGTCGCGGTCGAAAAGCCCGTTCCGGTAACTGTAATTGCAGTGCTCCCACCCGCAGGCCCCGTATGGATCGATAAAGAGGTGACACTTGGCGGAGCGACTGGCGCAATGTATGTGAAGTAGTCACCGCTGTCGATCGGACTGTCGCCGGCCGGACTGGCAACGCTCACGCCCACTGCGGAAGCAGAACTCCCAGGCGGCGTGGTAACCGCTATCTCGGAATCGCTGACAATCACCATATTGGTTCCGGGAACGCCATTGAAGTTCACTGCTGTCGCACTGGTGAAATTGGATCCTGTGACGATGATTTGCGTCCCTCCGCCCAGAGGTCCCGAATTGGGGATGACGGAAGCTATTGCCGGTGGAGTTGTCTTCGGTAAGACATAGCTGAACACATCGTCGGGGATGACGACGCTCGTTCCTTTGGTTCCTACGAGGGTGACGTCCACAGTGCCGCTTCCGGGAGGGCTTTCGACGGTGAGATCTTGGTCGTCGGTCACAGAGAGGTTCGTTCCGCGATTGCCTCCGAAGTAGGCCGCGCTGACTCCGGTGAAACCAGAGCCGACAATCGAGACTAAAGTTCCTCCCGCGGCAGGCCCACTGGAAGGCTGAATGGTGTCGATCACTGGGTATCCCGGTCGGCTAACAGGAATAACGAATGTGGGCGTACCACCGGAGGGAACGCAACTTACGTTCTGTACAGGAATTTCCCCTTGTGGCCCGGAGAAGTCAAGGTTCATGGCAATGTCACCGAACCCGCCCACGATCTCCTGGGAGTTGGGCGAGGGCGTGAAAGGACCCACCAAGGACCAAGGGCTCGGCTGCATCTGGACTGTGAGCGGGCCCGTGCCGGAAATGGATGTTGAGCCGGAGTTAGTAGGCCCATACGGAGAAGCGCCCAAGTCGACAATGGAAGGCGATCCTCCTATGTCGGTTAGCTGGAACTGAGTGACGGATGTGGACAAGGCGGTCAAATCCTTCTGCGCCGTCGCTTCGGTGATGAGAGAACTCGGAAGCGTCAGGGAAGCCTGGACATTGGAGAGGAACTGAGGCTCGCCGGGAATTGCTGAGTCCGGGGCACTCGCAACGAAGGACATTGCAACTTGCTGGTTGCCGAGCAAGGGCAATGTGCAGTTATACGAAAGGGACTCGCTCAGGGTGCGTGACTCGAGGCTGGCATTGTAGAAGGTGTATTGATCCTGGCTCGAAACGGCGGAGATACCAAGCGGAGTATCAACCACCACGTCCACCGTCGCTGGGTTTGCGCTGCCCGGAGCGGTAGCTGTTATCGAATTGTCTGAATTTACGACGTACCCCAGTGCCGGAGTGTTTCCGAAATACACTCCTGTGGCGTTCGTGAAGCCGCTGCCTGAGATCGTGACCTTGATTCCCTGTGTGTCACCTCCCGGAGGGTAGACAGAGCTGACAATGGGAGGGACGAAATAGGTGTACTTGTCTCCCGGGTTAGTAAAAGAACTAAGACCACCGACGGTCGCAGTCACATCGACTTCGCTGGCGCCTGGAGGTGCCAGGACGGTGCAGGAGGTAACCGTACAACTCTCGACTTTGGCCGGCGAGGTCCCGAAGTCGAATTCGTCGTTCGCAATGTTCTGATCGAAACCCGTGCCGGTTATAGTGACCGAATTACCGCCACCTGATGGCCCGGTGGCAGGCGATACCCCGGTTACAGAGACCAGTGGCGGCTCTACGGCAATGGACACAGCGAACGCCGGGCCAGAAGACACAGCGCAGGGCGAGGCGCCGATCGCGGAGCCCCCGCTTGCCGCCATGAACTCGGGGTTCAGGCTAACTGCGCCCAAGCCGGCATGGAAGGCGCTTGTGCTGTTGGCGACAAAGGGGCCAAGTCCAAATGACGATCCATCCGGAACGGAAACCACTACGCTGCTTGTCCCGTTGGAGATCTGTGCGGAAGACGATTGCAGCGAGCCATTCCCGTTGCCGTAATTGGGTTCGATCGAAGCTGGGTTGCCATTGTCTTGGAAGGTCAATTGCGAAACGCCGAGCGACATGCTTGTTGCCTTCAGTAAAGATGCTCCAATGGAAACTAAGGTCGCAGGTACCGTGACTTGGGCTGAAAGATTGGTGATGTAGAACTGCTGTCCTTGGAAGACTGATTGTGGAGCGTCGCCGGCCAACGTAATGCCAAAGGTATCGTTGCCCACGACAGGAATATTGCAATTAAGCTGATAGTTAGCAGTGAATGGAACAATGCCAGCTGATGCAGCGGTTGCTAACTGGGCACTTTGAACCGATCCGGCGAGAGTCATAATGCCGCCCAAAAGGCTTGCTCCGGTTACGCCCGACACCCACCTCAATTTTGCTCTTCTGGCCACAGCCCCAGCCCTCCGCTCTCATTTGGCCCTGAATTTATTGGAGCTAGGGAACGATTCTTCCGCCAACCCGCCAAGCTCATGAATGGCCATCTAGATCACCTGACAACCAGTCAAATTCAACTGTCACTTATCGTGCCTTGTCAATTCGTCAGAGGTCGGACGAAAGGGCCAAAACCAAGTACTTCGCCGGGACTGATGGAAATTGAGTCTCGGGGATCCATTGCCAGCGGAGCTTGCGCTTAGAAGCGCGCGGGCGAGCGAACCCACCTGAGAATCTTGGAGCCTCCCATCCTTTGAAAGGAAAATTGAGCCATAGCGAAATTAACATCATCGAAGTGCAATCACAACATTTGTTGCATGCCTGAAGTGAAGGAATCCGCTGTCCGCTGGCTGACAGCTGAACTGAGGACCGATTACGGAACCGGCGACCTGGTGGCGAACCAGCAGGGCTACGGAGCCAAATCGGTCAGGGCATGGGTGTGTTAGGTAGACATCGACAAAGGTAAAACGCCGGAACCACCTACATCGAGATACTTCTATGGGATACCGGGCTTGTCCTCGGAATTCAGATCTGCAGCCAAATCAACTTGATCCGCTCTGGTCGCCAGGTTTGCTCTTCACTGCATCAGTTGGAAACTTGCCGGCTTTAGCCGGTATGGCCGCAATAGTTACGCTGTCCTTCTCGGTCCCAGATTGTTCTCAAGCCCGAGGGCCATCGCCGCCCTCTGCAATGTGGCCAAGGTCACGGACACGCTTCCGGATTCTATGCGTCGCACTGACGCCTGAGATGTTCCCATCCGTCGTGCCAGTTCGCGCTGGCTGATGGCGGCGGCCTGACTAGCGGTGGATCGGGTCGGAATCTAGTTGCACCACGAGAGGACACTGCATTCCGGAAACGAATTGAAACCCGGAGACTCAAGGTCCACGGGCTCAGGCTGTTTCAGGCGGCGGATTTTCTATGAAGTAACACTGTGTTCACGCGCGAGACGTATTCCCGAAAAGATCAGCTTCTATCATGTCGTCAGAACAACTGAACTCAGGCATCTAGGGTTCCGCATCTACGGGCAAGGGAATTGCAAGCAGGTGGTCTGGTCCGAGAGATGCCGGTCGGTATCCCCTCCGGGGAATCCGGCGACACGGAGGGATAAAAGCCCGGGAGGCCCGAGAGCCTTTCGGGCTTTTCTATTTGTTGATTGCTTGAAAGGAGCAGCGCGATGCGAAAGTACGGAGGGATCATCCAAAAGAACCGAGGTACGAGCCACTGCTTCGGGGAGCAAAATCGAGCGAAATCGCACGTGCCCTCTAATTGGAGGTCGGTAGCGTCGTTCGCGCTTGTGGGTATCGCCCTCATGGCAAGCGCATGCTCCAATGGCTCAGGTGGTTCGTCCGGTAACTCGTCGGCGACCATCCCGGGCTCGACTTCTCACACCCTCAATATCGCGTTCACCGAGGACACCCAGCCTCTGGATCCCGACGTCTATTATGCAGGCTCCGGAAACATAGCCATACAGGCTATGTATGAGGGATTGGTTCAATACGTGAAGCAGCCCCTTACGTATACCAAGGACGCTACTTTCACCCCGCCGTCCTCCAGGACGCAGATTATTCCTGACCTGGCATCGAGCTGGACCACTTCACCGGATGGCCTGACTTACACCTTTACGCTTCGGACAGGCGTGACGTTTCATGACGGCACTCCATTCAATTCAGAGGCGATGAAGGAGGACTTTACTCGTAGGACTGAGGTAAACGGAGGCCCTGCGTACATGCTTGCGGACGTGTCGAGCGTCGATACTCCGGATCCTCAAACCTTCGTAGTTCACCTCTCCAAGGCTAACAACGCCTTCATGGATTACCTGGCTTCTACCTATGGTCCCAAAGCGATCAGCCCCGCCGTTCTCAACGCACATGGTGGCAACGACTTCGCTCAGAAATACCTAACGACTCACGACGGAGGCACCGGTCCGTACATGATGACGAAAGGTGTGTCAGGACAGGAATACGTACTCTCGTCCTATTCGGGCTATTGGGACCCGACCGTCAAGCCGTGGTACTCAACGGTCAACATCCACATCATTCCCGATATCGGCACGCAGCAGCTCGAGCTGGAAAAGGGCCAGCTTTCGATGATCCTCAATGGTTTGACCACTCAGGCAATCCAAAGCTTCAATTCCAACTCCTCCCTTCACACATATTCCGTGCCGACCCTCGTTACTCCGGCGGTCTGGGTGAACCCAAGTACTCCGGTCTTCTCGTCCAAGAAAGTCCGCCAAGATTTCGATGCAGCGATCGATAAGAAGACGATCGTCGACGACATATTCCCGGGCCGCGCAGTCGTGGCCAATCAGATCTTCCCGTCGGGTGAGCTTCCTGCGGGCTCGGCTATGCAGGACCCCACTTATGACCCCTCGAAATTCGCCAAGGACGTATCCGCATTCAGCGGCTCCAAGGCGATAATCCTGGGGTACGACCAAGCAGACCCGGCGGATCTCCCGGTTGCGGATCTAATGCAGACTGAGCTTGCAGCGGCAGGGCTCCAAGTGACGGTAAAGGGTTACACGGATACCGTCTTGTACGGTTTCCCGACTAACCCGAAGGGTGCTCCGGACCTCTTGGTGGATTCCAATTGGCCGGATGCTCAGGCGCCTGACACTTGGGCGAGGATCGTCATGTACACTCCCAGCCCCACCGGCGTGGCAGGCGGACTGAACTATCTTGGCTGTTCAGATCCGGCTGGCGACTCTCTGCTCGACCAAGCCTTGGCTGCAACCGACCCTTCTCAGGCTCAGACGTTGGTTGCGCAAGCCGGAGAGGAGTATGCGTCCTACGGCTGCTGGGACGTCATCGCGTACCGAGGGGACACGGTGGTCGCCCCCTCGTGGATGTCCGGCTTGGTTCACCAAGTTCCAATCCCCGACGCCGTCGTACTGGCGGACCTGAAGCCGGTTGGTTGATGGCCGCCCCCGACCCGGGAATCGGTACCCTCGCCGGCAATGAGATGACGATGTCCGAGACCTCGCCTCCGGAAAGTCGCCAAGGAATTCGGGACCAGGTTGATGGCCGGCTGCATGGTAGCGGTTCGGGGTTGGATGCGGTCGCTTCGACGGAAGATTTGTCGATTACCTTCGCCAGGGGTAGGCAGCGAATCCACGCACTTCAAGGCGTATCCATAGCGGTTCAGCCGGGTGAGATCGTAGCCCTGGTAGGCGAATCCGGTTCGGGCAAGAGCGCTTTGGGCCTGTGTCTACTGGGCCTCCTGCCGACCCGTCCGGCGCCAGAGGTTGCTGGAACCGCAACTATATGCGGTGTCGACATGTTGACCTCTCCTGAATCGGAGAAAAGGGCGATAAGGCGGTCGCGTCTTGGAGCCGTTTTTCAGGATCCGATGACATCGCTCAACCCCACTATGAGAGTGGGAGCTCAGGTAATCGAAGCCGCAGGATCGGAGGACGAAGCTCTCTCGCTTCTGGAAGCCGCTGGGATTCCCCACGCTCGGACTCGTATGAGGAGCTATCCACACGAGCTGTCCGGGGGGCTCCGCCAGAGGGTCATGATCGCGATGGCATTGGCGGGGGAGCCCTCGTTGGTTATCGCCGACGAACCGACCACGGCCCTTGACGTTACTGTTCAAGCCCAAATTCTGGAGCTGATTCGTGAGCTGCGGGAGACGAAGCGAACGAGCTTTCTTTTTGTGACACACGACCTCGCCGTAGCTCAACAGGTCGCCGATCGAGTGGTGGTGATGTACGGAGGTAGAGTTGCCGAATCCGGACCGGCTGGTGCCGTCTTCGACTCGCCCTACCACCCCTATTCGGCCGGGCTATTGGACACCAGGATCACATTGGACGGTCCGTTGGCGGTTGAGCTGCCGACTTTGGCCGGCGACCCCGTAGACAACAGTGTTGTTTTCTCCTCGTGTCCCTACCTACCCCGCTGTCCTTCTGCCCAAGCCCGCTGCGAGGACGGCGTGCCGGAGCTTAGGCAGCTTGATGCCGATCGTTGGGTAGCGTGCCCGATATCCGCAGACGAGTATTCCGGGCCTGGACTCGTTTCAATTCGGTCCAAAGCAAGACGGGCTTTTCAACCCGCTCCACGCACCCTCGACCTTACGGAATCCCCCGATTCCCCGGAAATCCAGCTGAGGGGCGAGGCGAGCGATGGCAAAGCTTCATCGCACCAGGTCGTGGTGACCGTCAACGATGCGGAGAAGTCCTTCCCGCTTGGACGCCGCGATTCGGGACGTGCAGTCTTGGCGCTACGAGGCGCGAGCTTAAGGGTGATGGCCGGCGAGTCAGTCGCAATTGTCGGAGAAAGTGGGTCAGGCAAGACGACTTTGCTTAGGGCGATTTCAGGATTGACGCCACTGGATTCCGGGAGTGTTCAGATCGAGGGTCGATCCCCTCAAATGGTCTTCCAGGACGCCGGTTCGTCGCTGACTCCGTGGATGACCGTCGGTGACATTCTCGGCGAGCGACTTCGCAAGGAGCGCATGTCGCGGCATGCCCGCCGAGCCCGCGTGATTGAGGCGCTGCGATCCGTCGAGCTTTCCGCAGGAGTCGTCGACGCCAAGCCACACCAGCTCTCGGGAGGCCAGCGCCAGCGTCTTGCGATAGCGAGAGCGGTAATGGTTCCACCTTCAGTTTTACTTTGTGACGAGCCTACGAGTGCGCTCGACGTGTCGATGGCGTCGACCGTGGTCAACCTCCTCGGACGGCTTCGCAGCGACTTGGGGATAGCGATGGTATTCGTGACCCACGATCTTGCAGTCGCTCGTACCGTAGCCGACCGTCTTTGTGTCATGTATCTGGGAAGGGTCGTAGAGGAAGGGCCCGCGGACCTTGTCTGTTCAAACCCGGGCCACCCATATTCAATCGCCCTTCTGGAGTCGGTTCCCGGCAGAGGAAGGTTCTCGCCTGTTTCCGGAGAGCCGCCTAACCCTGTAAACCCACCGGCTGGGTGCTCGTTCCACCCGCGCTGCCCTCAGGCGGAGGCGGCATGCTCCGCGACCAGTCCATGTCTGAAGACCGGTCAGGGCGAAGAAATGTCCGGATTGCACCCTGGCGATCACCACCTGGTTGCCTGTATCCATTGGGGAGGGCGACTTGGCAGTAGCTGATCCATACTTGGGGCCGCCGATTCAAGTTCGCATGTTAGGCAAGGCTCGTACGATCCTGTCGAGATCGACAAGTGAAAGGTTGCGGCGGAGGGATCTAATGGTGGCTTCGGTATTTCCGGCCATTACGCTTGTTGCGCTTTTGGTTCCGATCTTGGCTCCGGATAATCCTTTGATTCCGGTAACCACAAGTTCGGGAATGTCCTCCTTTGTCGCTCCCGGCCATCACGGTTTCCTCTTGGGATCCGATCTCATTGGAAGGGACGTGTTCTCCCGGGTCCTATATGGCATCCGCACTAGCTGGTTTTCGGCGATTGGAGTGATCGCCTCGGGCATGATCATCGGAGGGGCCGTAGGGCTGGTGGCAGGAGCCTCAGGTGGACTGGTTGACAGCATACTTATGCGAATCACCGACGCCTTCCTAGCACTACCCGGCCCAGTTATAGCCATCTGCGTTGTAGCAGCGATGGGACCGAGTCTTTTCCATACTCTCGTTGCTGTGGCAGTCGTCTGGTGGCCTTTTTACGCGAGGATCGTCCGCGGTGAGATCCGGGCGCTTGCCGGACGAACGCATGTTGACGCAGCGAGGCTTGCTGGGGTGAGTAGGTTCCGTCTGGCTACCCGCCATCTGCTGCCGGGAGCGGTGCCGGCGATTGTCGTTACTGCTAGCTTGGACGTGGCGAACCTGCTGATCACCATGGCGGGTCTGTCCTTCCTCGGCCTAGGTGCTCCAGAACCCGCACCTGAACTCGGAGCAATGGCGGCACAGGGCATGCAGTTCCTACTGACCGACTGGTGGGTGGCAGTTATGCCGGGTATGGCGATTTTCGCGCTTGCGCTTCTTTCCAACATCGCCGGAGATGGTGTGCGGAAGTTGTGGGGTAGGTCGTGACGAGCTTCGTGGTCAAGAGGGTAGGGGCGGCTCTGGGGATCGTTGTGGTCCTCACATTCGTGATGTTCTTCCTTCAACGCATATCGCACACCGATCCCGTGCACGCGATGCTTGGAGCGGGTGCCTCTCCGGCGGCCGTCAGGGCCGAGGCGCACAGACTGGGCCTTGACCGTCCGCTGGTGGATCAGTATTTCTCGTACCTTAAAGGCCTCACCCACCTTGACTTCGGCACTTCCTATAGGTTGCGCGAGCCGGTCTCTACTGCTCTTGCCACATACTTTCCAGCGACAATGGAACTCACAGCCTATTCGCTGCTGTTCGCACTGGTTATAGCGTTGATCCTGGGAGTGGGCGGCGCTGGAAAGTGGAAAGGTGCGGGGGTATTCCGGGCGATCATGCTTCCCGCCGCCTGTATCCCGCCTTTCCTGCTAGCGATGTTCGGAAAGATCGTTTTCTACGAGCACCTGAACCTGCTTCCTGCCGCTGGCCGCATCAGCTCTTCGGTTGCCAATCCTCCCACTGGTCCTACTGGGTTCTTGACCATCGATGGTTTGATAGCAGGAAAGCCTAACGTCACAATCGACGCGTTCATTCATCTCTTGTTGCCTGCGCTTTGTATTGCCTTGATACCGGCGATCTCAATCGGGAGAATCCTTCGCTCCAGCATCGAACAGACAATGCAGATGGACCATGTCAGGACTGCAAGAGCCAAGGGACTGAAGGAGCGATCAGTGCTTCTCAAGCACGCCCTCCGAAATTCGGTCGGTCCCGCCTTATCTATGGCGGGCCTTCAACTGGGACTGATGTTTGCTGGGGTCGTCGTGATCGAGATCATGTTCAATTGGCCCGGGGTCGGTTGGTTCTTGGCCCAGAGCATTCCTCAAGGAGACTTCCCGGCGATCGCAGGTGTGACCTTGGTGCTCAGTATCACCTATGTCGCCATCAATGCGGCCGTCGATGTCCTTCAGGCGGTCGCCGATCCCAGGATTCGGGTATGAGCCGACCGAGCAACCGACATGGTTCAACGCGTGTAAGGCCGAGCGAACAGGCGAAGCGGTTTGCCCGGAGGAATCTTCCGAGTCCGGGCAGAGGTCCTTGAGGCCGATGCATTCAATCGACACAGCCGATCAATAAACGAGGAGTAGTTTTGCCAGAACAAAAAGAGCAAGGAGCGTCCACCCATCCAGGACCGCGGCACGGCCCTGAAGCCGCAAGGGCGGTCGCCTTGGAAGCCACCCTGCCGACGGCGGCCAGAGACAGAGAGATTGCTCGGGGGTTGGAGCTTGGGCTTCCCGGAGCCGATTCGATAGTCGACAGGTCCATTCCAACGTTTTCGAGAGGGGAGTTGCCTCACTATGCGGGCATCAATACTTTTTTGAAGGCGCCGTATGTGGAGGACGTAAGAGAGTGTGGGAATTTCGACGTTGCAGTCGTTGGGGCACCGCATGACTCGGGCACTACTTATAGGCCAGGAACGAGATTCGGCCCGCAAGGAATTCGTCGCATCTCGGGCCTCTACGGAACGTATAGCTTCGAGTTGGGAGTTGATCTCCGGGAGTCCATCACCATCGGCGACGTAGGTGACATCTTTACCATTCCCGGCAACATAGAAAAGAGCTTCGACCAGATAGCCAAGGGAGTGTCCCATATATACGCAAGCGGCGCGTTCCCGGTGGTTCTTGGAGGTGACCACTCAATCGGCTATCCCACGGTCCGAGGGGTTGCCGAGCACCTGGACGGCAACCTCGGCATCATTCACTTTGATCGTCACGTGGACACTCAAGAGACCGACCTTGACGAGCGCATGCACACCACTCCCTGGTTTCATGCCACAGATATTCCAAATGTCCCTGCTTCGAATCTCGTTCAAATCGGGATCGGCGGTTGGCAGGCACCACGCCCGGGTGTAGCGGTAGGACGAGAGCGGGGTACCACAATCATGACAGTAAATGATTGCGTCGAGATGGGGATCGAGACTGCGGTCGAGACGGCCCTCGAAGTCGCCTGGCACGACGCCGAGGCGGTTTGGCTGTCTTTTGACGTGGACTGTCTCGATGCGGCCTTTGTTCCCGGAACTGGTTGGCCGGAGCCGGGAGGTTTCCTGCCCCGCGAGGCCTTGGCGTTGCTTCGAGGAGTCTCGTCGAGAGGCCTTGCCGGCATGGAGGTCGTCGAGTGTTCGCCTCCCTACGATTCGGCCGACATAACGTCGTTGGTAAGTGCAAGGGCAATTTGTGATGTCCTTGCAACCCTGGTCAATAATGGTCACCTGCCGCGAAAGGGTGCCTAAAGGGAAATGGCGGTGTTCTCCAAGGGCGCAAAGCGAGTGGTTCTGTTGACTCTGGGTTGGGAGGACCTGCCCAAGTCGTGGTCGGTCCACCAGGCTTCGGAAGGGGAGCGGCTTAGGGAGCCGGTTCCTGCGGTGCTTGTTGAGGTTGATTCGGGCTGGGTGCTCTTGGACACCGGCTTCAATCCTGCCCTCATCCGAGACCCGGCGCTTCACGAGAGGTTCCATGGAAGGTTCTTCGGGATCGAGCCTGTATTGGGACCCGGGGACGACCCTCTACTGGAGGCCTTGGACCGCTCCGGCGTCTCCTTGGAGACCATCGCCTGTGTCGCCGTAAGCCATCTTCACAACGACCACGCGGGTGGCCTTCGTCATTTTTGCAAGGGCACCCCTGTCCACGCACAAAGACAGGAAGTCCTCTATGGCCTCAACTCCCCGGATGCAGAGGCAAACGGAATCTACCGGATCGATTTCGATGACGGCCGCATCGAATGGGTGCTGGCAAATGGGGACGTCGAGATCGCCCCGGGAGTGACTGCCGTGTCCACGCCCGGCCACACCCCTGGCCACCAGAGCTTCGTGGTGAGGTTTGCAGACTCGGTTGGAGGAGGAGGTTTCGTCTTCGCAGCAGATGCGGCCGACCTCATCGAGAACTTTGAGCACGATCTGCCTATTGGGGGCACGATCGGAGTTGCACCAGACGAGACGATCGGCAACATCATCAGACTGAAGGCGCTTGCTGAGGAGATGCAGCTGCTGGCCGTCCCCGGACATGACCCGTTCTTCTGGCCGGCTCTTACCTCCGAGCTTCTTTCCGGAGGTGGCAGGATCGGACCGCAAGGACTCTTATCGTTAAGGACGCGGATGTCCAAGGAATGCGGCCATTGTCGAAGTGACCGAACGCACGAAGTCATTACCGCAAATTCGAAAGTTGCGGAAGGGTGAGGCTATCGCTTCACGAGCAGGAGAAGCTGATGGTTCATCTTGCGGCTCTGGTGGCAAGGGAGCGTAAGGCACGCGGCGTACTGCTCAACCATCCGGAGTCCGTGGCCATTATCTCGAGCTTCATCTTGGAAGGCGCCCGGGACGGCAGGACTGTGTCTCAGCTGCAAGGGGAAGCAAGGAATGTGCTGCGCCGGGAAGATGTTATGGCGGGAGTGGCCGAGATGGTCAGCCAGGTACAGATCGAGGCGACCTTCCCCGATGGCACGAAGTTGGTCACCGTCCACGACCCAATTGTTTGAGGATTTCGAAGAGGTGACAGGTTTCGATGAGTGTCCATAAGCAGGATGAGGTCGCTCCGGAATGGAAGCCGGGGCAGGTAATGACAGGCGACGGCGAGATCGAGATCGACCTTGGCGAACTTGTGGAGGTAGAGGTGGTAAACACGGGGGACAGGCCTATTCAAGTCGGCTCCCACTACCACTTTGCCGAGTGCAACCAAGTGCTCTCCTTCGATCGTGTAGCCGCGTATGGCAAACGATTGGCGATCCCCTCGGGCACCTCTATCCGGTTCGAGCCGGGCATTGAGGTCATCGTAAGACTCGCCTCATTGAGGGGCAGAATGGTCGTAGCCGGATTGAACGGCAAGGTTGCGGGGTCCTTGTTCCCGTGATTTCGATACCTCGTTCACGTTATGCGGCCTTGTACGGTCCGACAAAGGGTGATCTTGTAAGACTGGCGGACACCGACTTGTTGGTTGAGGTCATGGAGGATAGGTGCGGGTATGGAGACGAAGCCCTTTTCGGTGGAGGAAAGACCATTAGGGAGTCGATGGCGCAAAGTACCCTCACCAAAGCGGGTGGCGCTCCCGATTTAGTGATCACCGGTGCGCTGATCATCGACCATTGGGGAGTGGTGAAGGCTGATGTCGGTATTCGGGACCGGAGGATCTCCGCTATCGGAAAGGCCGGAAACCCTGACATCTCAGACGGCGTCCACCCGAGCCTGGTCATAGGCCCATCCACCGAGATCATCAGCGGTAACGGCAAGATCCTCACTGCCGGAGGTATCGACTGTCACGTTCACTTGATCTGTCCCGACATTGCCAGGGAGGCGATTGGAAGCGGTGTGACCACACTTGTGGGTGGCGGTACCGGGCCCGCCGAAGGCAGCCGTGCCACTACGGTAACCCCGGGAGAGGCCTGGAGTGCCTCCATGCTGAGGGCGTTGGACGGTCTGCCCGTCAACATCGCTCTCCTTGGTAAGGGCAATAGCGCATCGGAGGCTGCGCTGGAGGAGCAGCTTGCGGGGGGCATAGCCGGCTTTAAGCTTCACGAGGACTGGGGCACCACGCCCTCCGCCATAGACGCCTGCCTGAAGGTGGCCGACCGCACCGGCGTTCAAGTCGCAATACACACAGACACGATCAACGAGTCCGGGTATGTGGGAACGACCCTGGACGCGATTGCAGGCAGGACTATTCATACGTTCCATACCGAAGGCGCCGGAGGAGGCCATGCGCCCGACATAATCACTGTCGCCTCACGCTCGAACATCCTTCCCTCATCGACGAATCCGACTATGCCCTATACCGTCAATACCCTCGCAGAGCACCTTGACATGCTCATGGTCTGCCATCACTTGAGTCCCGAAGTCCCGGAGGACCTTGCTTTCGCACAATCCAGAATCCGACCGTCAACGATGTCCGCAGAAGACGTTTTGCATGACATGGGAGCGATGTCGGTCATCGGCTCGGATTCTCAGGCGATGGGGCGTGCCGGCGAGGTGATTTTGAGGACGTGGCAGACCGCCCACGTGATGAAGCAATTGAGAGGCCCACTTGAGGGAGACGGACGAGCCGACAACCGGCGAGCGATGCGTTATGTGGCAAAGTACACGATCTGTCCGGCGGTGGTTCACGGGCTCGACGGCGAAATTGGGTCGGTCGAAGAAGGGAAGCTGGCCGACTTGGTCATCTGGGAGCCGGCGTTCTTCGGGGTCCGCCCGCACCTTGTTATAAAAGGGGGGACGATTGCGTGGGCGAATATAGGTGATGCCAACGCCTCCATTCCAACGCCGGAGCCGGTGATGTCCAGACCAATGTTCGGGGCAATGGGTAAGGAGGCAGTACGCTCTTCGCTCGTCTTCGTCTCCGAGGTTGCGGGCGAAGACCTCGCCGAGCGTGTCGGGATCGAGCGACCCACCAGAGTGATGAAGAACGTGAGAAAGCTGGAGAAGAAGGATCTGCCGCTCAATGATGCAATGCCTGAAATTAAGGTCGATGCGGATTCCTTTACCGTGACAATTGACGGTGAGCCATGTGAGCCTCATGCCGCCAAAGTGTTACCTATGAGCCAAAGGTATTTTCTTTTTTGAGAGTGGATGCCGGGACCGTTCTTTCTTATCTGGCAGTCGCCATGACTACCGACGGTAGATTTCCAACTGGCGGGTATTCACATTCTCATGGGCTCGAGCAGGCAATAAGCCGGGGCCATATCAGGCCTGAAGATCCTTTTTGCTCTCTTGCCCGCTGGCTAAGGACGCAGCTGCAAACCGTTGTGATAACGGGCGCAGCGCAAAGCGCTTGGGCAGCGCACCATTCTGCAATTGGGCATGGTGACTTGTCGGCGGTGAATGACCGCAGTGACCTATTGATACTCCTCGACTCCGAGATTGACGCTCGCACCCCGTCCCCACGAGCGAGAGAAGTGTCGCGATCGCTGGGAAGGCGGTTGATTACGAACCTTTTAGTTGGGTGGACCACTCCCTCAACGAAATTTGCGGAAATCCGGGTCGCTCCGGTGCTCCCCGAAATGCCGGGCTTGTGCGGCGAACCTTTTGGAGGAGTGGATGGCATAGAGGGCGCGCTGGCGCCTCTTGAATTGCTGGCTATCGAAGTTGCCTCGCCTCACCTTTCGGAGGTTACGGGTTGCTTTTTGGGGTGCCTGGGCACCAGTCCCGTTGAGGCCGCGGCAGCTTGGTGTTATAACTGCCTTGTCTCTCACGTGTCGGCTGCGGTCAAGCTCCTTGGCATGGATCCAGTGTCTGCATTCGGGCTTCTCCCTTCACTTGGTGACATCATTTCCGACGTAGTGGCCGAGGCGTCTCATTTCGCGTCGAGGCCCGCATCAGAACTTCCCTCGTACTCCTTCTCTCTGGCTGACGCACTGCTGGAGGAACACGCGACTAGAAAGGACCGGCTCTTTGCATCTTGAGATACCGCAGGGAGGCAGCCGCTCTCCATCTTCAATCGAAACCGACAGTCTCCCCGTGAAGATAGGCATCGGTGGCCCGGTAGGCAGCGGGAAAACGGCACTTGTAGCGGAACTTTGCCGCTCGCTTTCGGGGCGAATCAATCTGGGCGTTGTCACCAACGACATCTACACGACCGAAGACGCGGAGTTTCTGAAGCGCCAGGGAGTCCTGAGCGATGATCGCATAGTTGCTGTCCAGACCGGGTGTTGTCCCCACACTGCCATACGCGACGACATTTCCGACAATCAGGCGGCTGTCGAGTCGCTGGTGAGGGCTCACGAGGGCCTGGAGTTGGTGATCATCGAAAGTGGGGGTGACAACTTGACGGCAACTTTTTCCGCGGGCTTGGTTGACAAACAAATCTTCGTGGTGGATGTTGCAGGCGGGGACAAGGTCCCCAGGAAGGGTGGTCCGGGGATCACGCGATCCGACTTGTTGGTCATCAACAAGGTCGACCTTGCCACGCTGGTTGGCGCCGACCTCGCAGTGATGGAACGAGATGCTTGGGAAATTAGGCAGGGTGCGCCCGTGGTTCTCATCTCACTGAGGACGGACGAGGGTGTCATCGGCGTTGTGAATTGGGTTTCTGCTTTGGTGGAAGGCGCACGCCAGATGTTGAAGATCGCTTGACGGCCAAGGGGGAAGTGCTTCTCCGCCTGGGCGGCAGCGGCAGTGAGGCCCGAGTGTCGGAAATAACACAGTCTGGATCGTTAACGGCAAGGTCCAATAGCGAGGGAGTGTGGATCATCCAAACTTGCGGAGGCCCGTTGGACGGCGACGCCATGTTGGTGCGATTGGACCTGGAGGCTCAAGGAAGGGCTATCGTCCGTAGTCCGGGTGCAATGGTGGCACAGCGCGGCAACGCGGCGAATGGTAATGCCTTGGGGGCAGGAGGGGATAAGCCCAGACCGGCAATTGTCGTCAACAAGGCAGCGCTCGCTAGGGGGTCATGGCTTACATGGAGACCCGAGCCTCTCGTTTGTGGCCAAGGGTCGTCGGTAAAAGTTCAAAGCGAGGTTGTCATGGACGGGACCTCTCGACTTTCCTGGCTCGAAGAAACGGTTTTCGGAAGAGAGAGAGAAGAATCGGGGCAGTGGGAGTCCTCTTTCTCTCTAAGGCTCTCGGGTCCGCCTCTGCCGGATAGGGCGGTTTACGTATCCGCGGCCAAGACGACTCCGGGCTCAATCACTGCGGATGACCTATCGGGCTTGCCCGGCACACGAGCGACATCCGTATTGATACTCGCAGCCTCGTCGCTCGGCGATTCTGCAGTGGGGGAAGGTCTAATTGCGCCGATTATCCATCCCGCTGACCGTACCGGCCGCATCGCGGACCAATTCTCAGTTGGAACAAGCTTCTCCCTTGCAACGGGAAAGAGTCAATGCCCATTTGGTGCACTGGTGATCAGCGCTTGGGGGACTTCGCTTACGGCGTCACGCCGGATGCTCAACCGTCTCCTCGGAGAGACAATGTCCGGGCACCCGTCGTTTGAGTGGGCAAGACAAGGGCTTGAGCCTTGTGTGGCTGCGCTCCCAGGAAGCGGTTGAGGAACTTGGCGAGGTTCAAAGCGACGCCGATTACGAATGACCTTTGGTCGGGCGCGGAATCATCCCGCCGACACGTTTGCTTCCTCTTGCTCGTCGGGCGCGACCTGCCCACCTGATGAGACAACGGACAGCCGTTCGAGGTAGTGGTCCCATCCCTTGGTGTGGTCCGATACAGCGTCTTCAGGTAGTCCTCGATGCACAAAGCGCACCATGGTCTTGTCTCCTTCGGGGACAAGGGTGATCTCCACTTCGGTTGACCCTGCGGGTATCGGGTGGTCGGGCTTATCCCACCCGAACGTGAAAATGACTTTCTTGTCGGGTACGACCTCTAGGAACTCTCCTACGCCGGGATGCTTGCCGTTCACCAGTACTCGATAGGCACCGCCAGCTGTCGGATTCAGCTCCGCCTCGGTTCCCATCCAGAGGACATGCTTCGCTGGATCGACTAAGAACGGAAAGATCGTACTTGGACTCGCGTCCATAAGGACCTCTCGGGTGAGTTCAGCCATAAATGTTTCCTTTCTCTTGTTCGGCCGATTCGGCCAGGTCTTGCAGACGTTTCAAGCTGTTGTCCCAATAGCCGTCGAGGAACTGCCGGAGAAGCTCCATCTGGGCATGATTGGCGCGATAAAGGCGACGGGTTCCTTCTCTTCGCTCGGAAACAAGCTCGGCTTCGCGAAGTATGCCCAGGTGTTGGGATACGGCAGGACGCGTGACATCTTGAAATTGGGCGGCGATCTGAGTTGCCGGCATCTCCCGGTTCCAAATCAGCTTCAGGATTTCTCTGCGGCGAGGCTCGGCCAGGGCCTT
>DAIDIS010000174.1 GCA_027451785.1 Acidimicrobiales bacterium | reverse complement strand
TACACCTCGCCTGGGGCCTCTGCGGAGTGGGTTACGGAAGCTCCGACCAATGGAAACACCGGAACTGAGCTCACTCTCTCCAATTACGGCTCAATAAAATTCACGGGACTCTCCTATACCGCATCAAACCAAAACGCGGTCCAGCCGTACACATTCGAGATGACCGACCAAACCTCAGGCAACACCATCTCTTATGTGAGCAACGTCGACCCGACCGCTCCATCCGTGACCATCACCTACGGTGCGCCTCCTACGCCACCATCAACAACTACGACTTCGTCGACTTCGACAACATCGAGCACGACTTCGACGTCTACGACCACATCCACCTCAACCACAACGACCTCCGCTCCGGGGACGACAACCACCACCACTGAGGCGCCGACAACCACTACTACAACCTCGGTACCGGACCAACCGCCTGGGCCACCCCCTTCGATTTCGACGACCTCCACTTCGTTGGTTTCGTCCACTACGACATCGACTGCGGCCGATTCCACCACGTCGACGAGCACGGCTGCCACGACGATTCCGGCACCGGCGCCACTTGTCGCCTGTAACCCTTCGGCAGACCAGGCGGCGAATAGCGCTTCTGCGGTCTCTATGGTCACCGCCGACATATCGGGGGGCTGTAATGGCTACTGGATCCTGACTGCTGCAGGCTTCGTGTATGCCTTCGGCAATGCGGAGACGTTTTCCGGAGCGTCGAACCTTAGAGCGGTGTCGATGGCAAGCACCCCGGATGGTAGAGGCTATTGGGTTGTCTCCTCGAACGGCATGGTGAGCCCTTTCGGCGACGCCGTCTCGTATGGTGGGCTTCAATCGACCGTGATCAATGATCCGATTATCTCCATGGAGTCCAGCCCTGACGGCAAGGGTTATTGGCTTTTGGGTAGTGATGGTGGTGTATATGGATTCGGTGATGCGGGGTTCTACGGCTCGACAGGATCTTTGACCTTGGTCAAGCCGGTTGTCGGTATGGCGGTAGCGCCGGGAGGAAATGGCTACTGGCTGGTTGGCTCCGATGGAGGGGTACTTGCCTTTGGTTCAGCTCGATTCTTAGGTTCGATGGGCGCTGTGCACTTGAACCAACCTGTAGTTGGGATATCGAGCGATGCAGGTACTGGGTACAATTTGGTGGCTTCCGATGGGGGAGTGTTTTCTTTCGGGTCCGCACAGTTCTACGGTTCCGGCGCAGGCCTAATGTTCCCCGGCGCAGTGATCGGAATGAGCCTAAGCCCCGATGGCAAGGGCTATTACATGGTCGACAGGTTAGGTGATGTTTACGCCTTTGGCGATGCCGAGTACTTAGGAGGTCTCGACTAGTTGGCGGGAGACTTCCAGTCTCCGTCCTCGTCAAGGTAGCGGACGACCATCGCCGGAACGCCGGCGACAACGCAATTGTCGGGAACCTCGCCCCGAACGACTGAGTTTGCCGCAACCGTCACATGATTCCCGATCTTGGATCCGGGTAGGATTACCGAACCGGTGCCAAGCCAGCATCCATTTCCGATAACGACCTCTTTATCCACCGGCTTCTGACGGCCAATCGGCATGCTCAGATCCTTGTAACCGTGGTTCTGGTCGGTGATGTAGACATATGGTCCCGTAAAAAGGTCATCGCCTATCGATATGCAAAAGTGGCCCACGATATGGCTTCCCCTACCGATAACGCAGCGATTGCCGATCTCGATGACCGGGGAGATGAGCATTTCCTGGTCAGGGAACATTCCGGCCGACAAGGTCACGTTCGGCCCGATCATGCACTCGTCTCCTATATGGATCCACTTCTCGCCGAAGATGGTTCCGGACGGAAAGCCGAGACAGCTCGCCCAACCGAACTTTCCAAACCCTCGGGTCCGCCAGTCCCCCGGACCGGAGAGTCCAAGGGAACCCAGGCGGTCCCAGGCCCTGTTTACCAGCCCGGAGGCAATCGACCGGCCTGTTGAGCGGAGCCTTGGTCGCGGTGATCTCATCGAGCGAAGGTTACTCGGTGCTGCGTACGGGAATGTTGCCCATCCTTCCCGACTGGAAATCCTCCAGCGCCTGGCGAATTTCGTCTTTGGTGTTCATTACGAAGGGGCCATACCTGGCGACAGGCTCCGAAATTGGCTGGCCACCAAGTATGAGCACTTCCCAGCTGCCGGTCCCATTCGACGGTTGACTTTCACCTCCGCGAAGTTTGATGGCGCTTCCCGGTCCGAATAAGGCTAGCTCGCCTTCGTTGACGACGGCGTCTTCAAGCCCGGCGAACCCTCCCCCCGAAAGGGCGTAAGCGAACGTGTTATAACCTTCGGGCAACTCAATTTCCACCTCCGATCCTGGCGGCACAGATGCGTGCAGGTAGGCGATAGGAGTATGAGTCATGCCCGGACCATTGAAGCCGCCGATTTCACCTGCAATTACACGTACTAGAGCCGATCCGTCGTGATTGGAAACAAGCGCGAGGTCAGCGGAGTGGATGTCTTGGTACTTGGGGCTTACAAACTTGTCTGCGCTCGGGAGATTGACCCAAAGTTGTACGCCATGGAACAACCCGCCAGAGGCAACCAGGCTTTCAGGTGGCTTTTCGATGTGAAGAATTCCTGCGCCCGCAGTCATCCACTGGGTCGCACCATTGGTTATAAGCCCTCCTCCTCCCGTGGAGTCTTCGTGCTCGAAAGCGCCGTCGATTATGTAGGTAACAGTCTCGAAACCCCGGTGTGGATGCCAAGGCGTCCCCTTAGCTTCACCGGGCCCATAGTCCACAGCACCCATGTGGTCGAAAAGAACAAAAGGATCGACCTGGTCCAGGCCATGATTGGGAAAGGGGCGCCGAACAGGGAATCCCTCGCCTTCGAAAGTACGGAGCGAACCCGCCACGCGCTTCACTGGCCGGAACCTAGCGTCTGGTGCAGGGCGTGCGAGCCTTGGAAGCGTAAAGGTATCAGCTGTAACAGCAGGCATTGTAGGGGCACCTTTCGTCGGTCCAGGCCCGATGAGGATCTGGAGATCGCGAATAGACAAACACAAAGACTGCAGGCTTTATTTCACGCATTCATAGGGTCAAGGCAAGGTCGGGTCAGGTTGAGATGCCATAACGCTGGATGATGGATTCGGAACGGTTGCTGGATAGCTCAAACCCCTCCGGCTATCGCTTAGAGAATGTTCGCGGTGTGCCGGTAACGACAGATGACTCTTAAAGACCCTGCGTCGCGCCGTTTCGACACTATATGATCGGAGGATGACGGGTTCTGCCCGCATTTGGTTGCTCAATAATGGGAGTCAGGATGGACGCGGATATCCGCGAGATACTTCGGGAACACGGAAGGTTGGCGGTTGATGCATTGAGCATCGGCGAGAACGACGATCTTTACCAAGCTGGGCTTACTTCCCATGCAAGCGTCAATGTGATGTTGGCACTAGAGGACAAGTTCGATATCGAATTCCCTGAAGCGATGCTGCGTAAGAGGACTTTCGAGTCCGTAGAGTCCATCAGGGGGGCAGTGCAGCAATTGGTAGGGTAGGCCAACTGGATGCAGGCGTTGGGCGGGAACTCGGGCTTGCCGAAGGTAGGAACGATTGCCGATAGCAGAGTAATGGGCAGCGATATAGAAAGCAGGGTACTTTGAGCCTTCTGGAGGTAGTCGAGGATATCGGGCGGCAGGTTGCTCTCCCGAATGCCGCATCGGTGGATGTGGAGGCAAGATTTCCGAAGGAAGTCTTCGACGCATTGAAGGAAAAGGGACTGCTTTCTGCAATGGTCCCGACCGACCTGGGCGGTAATGGAGCGTCAGTTTCCGAGATTGCGGCGTGTATTTCGGCTTTGTCCAAGTACTGCGCGTCGTCGGCGATGATTTTTGCAATGCATCAGATCCAAGTCGCCTGCCTGGTGAGGCACGGGACCACCGAGTATTTCCAATCCGTGCAAAGGGACCTTGTAAAGAACCAGTACCTTTTGGCCTCCGCTACAACAGAGCTTGGCGTCGGAGGCGACGTGCGGACCTCCAAGTGCGCCGTGGAGATTGAGGGAGAACGATTCCGGCTGGAGAAGATGGCTCCGGTCATCTCCTATGCAGAGAATGCCGATGCGATTCTTGTGACCGCCAGAAGAGGACCTGACAGCCCTCCCAGCGACCAGGTGATAGTGCTGGTTGAAGTGGCCGACTCCGAGCTTGAGCCACTTAGCGGCTGGGACACGCTCGGGTTTCGGGGTACTTGCTCGTTGGGCTTCAAGCTGAAGACTTCCGGTCGCAAGGACGCAATTCTTCCAGAGCCGTATGGCGACATTTCGAGTCAGACCATGCTGCCGATTTCTCATATCGTTTGGAGTTCGGTATGGCTCGGGATCGCCACTGCCGCAATGCTGAAGGCGCAAAAGTTTGTGCAGGCTGAAGCCAGATCCAAGCCGGGAACGACACCTCCTTCGGCAATGAGGATGGCGGAGCTTTTTGCTCGTTATAGCCAATTTGCCGATACGGTAAAAGCAGGCACTGACAGGTTCGAGGCGATGAGTTCCGACCGCGAATCCCTGACTTCAGTGGGTTTTGCCCTTTCAATGAATGCGATGAAGATCAATTCCTCCAATTTGGTAGTTGAAGTAGTCAGCGATGCAATGAACCTAGTAGGGATAAGTGGCTACAGGGAGGACTCGGATTTCACGATGGGGAGGCTGTTGCGCGACGCCCACGGCGCTTCACTCATGGTCAATAACGATCGAATCCACCTGAACAACTCGCAGCTTCTCCTAGTTCACAGAGACTTCTAATGACGGAAGGGCAATCGGGCAGAGAAGCCAAGTTCGACGCGTTCCGCAACAAATTGCTGGAAGCAAGGATGCTGGTGGACGCCGGGGTTCCCGGACTTTACCTGCGATCGGGACTCTTTGAAAAGATCGTCTCGGCTATCGATTCTCGGGTTAGTGAGGCAGGGTCCGACCACGGTGCTGAGGTTTTGCATTTCCCGGCTTTGATGACCAGGGAGGGTTTCGAGCGCACTGGATACCTGTCTTCATTCCCTGATTTGATCGGTTCGGTCCAGGTGTTCAGCGGCGGGGATAAGGAGCATAGGGAACTACTGGCGATGGCGGAAAACGGCGAGGACTGGTCGAAGGAACTGACTCCGTCCGAGCTGACAATGTGCTCTGCGGCATGTCATCCGCTTTACCCCACGCTTTCCAGCCCTGTTTCGTTGTCCGGAAGTACCTACGAGGTATTCGGGCAGGTATTCCGTCACGAGCCCAGCATCGACCCCGCCCGGATGCAGACGTTCAGACAGCACGAATTTGTTTATGTAGGCAATCCGGAAGGTGCTCTCGACCACCGCGACCTATGGGTCGAGCGTGGCTTGGAAATACACGGAAGGCTTCAGTTGGACATTGAGTCTGTAGTTGCCAACGATCCGTTTTTCGGTAGGGCAGGAAAGATACTGGCCGCGAGCCAAAAGAGCGAGGCACTCAAAATAGAGTTGGTGGCGCCCATTTGCGACGAAGAGAACCCAACCGCAATCACCTCGGCAAATCGTCACCTCGACCATTTCGGGGAGTCATTCGGCATCCACCTTGAGGACGGTTCGGTTGCTCATACGGCTTGCGTAGGTTTCGGTGTCGAGCGCATTACTTTGGCTTTGTTGAAGAAGCATGGCCTTGACGTGGGTTCATGGCCTGAAGGCGTAAGGTCATATCTCTGGCGATGATGGTCAACCTGCTAGGCCTAAGCCCCGACGCCTATGTAAGCCACCCTCTTCACTCCTCGGATCGTTGTTGGACAGAGACAAATTGCTATATCGACGTATGGATCGAGGTGCTCAACTGCCTTGGCTTCGATCCGGTTGCGGGGTCTGCATTCACTCTCAGCTCGGATTTCGAAGGCGACCAGTGGACATTCTTCAAGTATCCCCCTGAGGACTTGAGGGTTATGTATGGAGTCGAAGTCGCCGAACTAAACGTGTGGCTCCCCGTAGTGGACCACCTCGCAGAGTACCTGTCGATGGGTAGGTTGCTGACGATCGAGGCGGACTCGTGGTACCTGCCGGACACCAGAGGCGTGTCTTACGGAATCGAACACGTGAAGTCTACGATCGTTCCGCAGATGCTTGATACCGATGAGAAGCGGTTGGGATACTTCCACAATGCCGGGTATTTCGAAATATCCGGGGAGGATTTCGTAGGTGCGCTCAGGACCGAGGGTTTCGATGAACCGAACATCCTTCCCCCCTACGTAGAAAGCGTCAGATGGGACAAGCTTGCCGACCAGGTTCCCAAGGGTGCTGAGGCAACTTACCAAGAGGCGGTTCGGTTGCTGCGCTCCCATCTTTCCAGGCGGCCATCGACCAATCCGGTGGCCAGGATGGCAAAAAGGCTGGAATCGGATCTCCCGACCCTCGCCGAGAAAGGCCTGGATCACTTCCACGCCTACACATTCGGTACGCTACGGCAGTGCGGGGCATCGGCCGAGTTGGCTTCGGCATTTGTCTCGTACCTTGATGCTCACGAGGGTCGTGGGGATTCAGGGGAATCCAAGGAGCTTGCGAAGG
>DAIDIS010000173.1 GCA_027451785.1 Acidimicrobiales bacterium | reverse complement strand
GCCCGACCCATCTCCTCTAGCACGACCGCCAGCTCGACAAAGGTGAACCCCGCTCCGCCGAACGCTTCTGGAATAGCCAAGGACTGAAGCCCCAGCTGCTCTGCCATCTGGGACCAAATCTGAGGATCGTATCCTTCGTTTGTCTCCATCAACCTCCTGACTTCGGCCGAAGGAGATTTGTCCTCCATGAACCTGCGGACGGCATTCCTTAGTTCTTCTTGTTCTTCGCTAAATGCGAAATTCACAGTCCCGGCCTCTCCTTCGTGAAGTTAGGATCAGATCTGGCCTCAGGTTAGTAGACCGGCCAGTCAAGTTGCACACGCTATTTAAAATCAGCACTCGACTGCGGGCGGGATTGAGGCATATTTGCACTGGGTTTAGGCCCCCTGCCTGGAGAGGTGATGCAATTGAACGCCAAGGACCAACTACCCGACTCGGGTAACATCGGCGATGCCACGCTGGTTCGCCTTTCGGTAAACACCCTCCTCAAGGATTCCGACGCCGAGATCCTCCAGCTCTCCGTCGGGCCAATGGACAACAACGTATACGTGATTCGATGTACCCAGACCGGCGATGCCATCTTGATAGACGCAGCTAACGAGCACGAAAGACTCCTCGAGCTGTGCACGGCTCTCGGGATCCGCAAGGTTCTGGAAACCCACGGACACTGGGATCACGTCCAAGCAGTACCGGCAGTCAGGGAGGCCGGGATAGACGTAGGAATAACCAGAGACGACAGCGCGCTTCTCAGCTCATACGATTTCGTCATCGATGACGAAGAGGTCACCGAAGTCGGCCGCTTGAGGCTCAAGTCGGTCATTACCCCCGGACACACTCCAGGATCGGTCTGTTTCAAGCTTGAAGGGCTGCCGATCCTATTTTCAGGCGATACCTTGTTTCCTGGAGGCCCTGGCAATACTTCGTTCGAGGGAGGGAACTTCGAGACGATCATGAAGTCGCTCGAAGAGAGGCTTTTCGTGTTCCCCGACGACACGATCATCTTACCGGGGCACGGCTCTTCCACAACTTTGGGAAAGGAAAGGCCACACCTCGCAGAGTGGCACGAGCGAGGTTGGTGACAAGTAGGTGGGCAGACCCTTAAACGTTCCTCACCTTGCCTCCAACGGCAGGATTATGGCCTCCTGATCGGGTACCGACTCTTTGGGACTTAGAATGTTCGAGTGGGTACACCTCCTTTGTTCCGAATTGAAGACTTGCACGTCGAATACGTCGACACAGGCGAGATGGCCAACGCTGCAGATCCCGCAATTCTGCGAGGCGTGGACCTTGAGATTGAAAGCGGCGAGATCCACGTTCTCATGGGGCCCAATGGCTCGGGCAAGTCGACATTTGCCAATACCCTTCTCGGCAATCCTTACTACAAAGTCACCAAGGGAAAGGTCTGGTTCAAAGGCGACGACATTACTGATTGGCCACCAGACGAGCGAGGCAAGGCGGGTATATTTCTCGGGTTCCAATATCCGGAGGAATTGTCTGGAGTCTCAGTGGTCCAGTTCCTCAGGCAGGCACTTTCTGCTCGCCGAGGAACCGATCTTTCCGTGCTTGAGCTGCGGGTTTCAATGATGGAATGGATGGAGAGGCTCGGCATAGATCCGTCATTTTCGGACCGCTACCTGAACGAGGGGTTCTCGGGCGGCGAGAAGAAGCGGAACGAGATTCTCCAGATGGCGATTCTGGAACCTGAACTGGCCATTCTCGACGAAACCGATTCGGGCTTGGATATCGATGCATTGAAGACAGTCGCGTCCGGGATCACCCTCGTGCGACAGTCCCGCCCGGATCTCGGAGTGCTCATCATTACGCATTACCGGCGCATCCTTGACGAGATGGAGGTCGACCGGGTGCATCTCATGCTCAACGGTAAGATTGTCGAATCCGGCTCCATTGAGCTCGCCCGGAAGCTCGAAGACGAAGGTTACGAGCAATGGAGATGAGCGAGAAGCGGATCAATCCCGATGATTTCCGCAGAGACTTTCCCATACTTTCGGTGAAAGAGAACGGCAAGCGCCTCGTTTACCTCGACTCTGCAGCTTCCTCGCAACATCCAGTCAAGGTGCTCGCCGCCATGGAGAGCTACTACGAGACGTCCCACGCCAACGTTCACCGTGGGGTCTACAAGCTCGCAGAGGACGCGACAGCTATGTTCGAGTCTGCCAGGGTTGCGGCCGGCAGATTTATAGGCGCTCCCGACCCGGCAAGGGAGATCATATTCACCAAGAATGCTACGGAATCTCTGAACTTGGTCTCACACAGCTGGGGCAGAAAGAACCTCAGTGCCGGTGATGTCATCGTGCTCACCGAGATGGAGCACCATGCAAACCTGGTGCCCTGGCTCATGCTTGCCGAGGAGAAGGGCTTGGAGCTCCGTTACATCCCGGTCGACTCCGAGTGGGAGCTGGACCTTACCAACCTGGATGCTCTTTTGGAGGGTGCGAAGCTCGTATGCGTGACACTGGCCTCGAACGTTCTGGGCACGTTGAACCCGGTTTCCCTGATCGCAGACGCTGCCCATGCAAAAGGAGCGCTTGTCGTAGCCGACGGGGCGCAGTTCGTTCCTCATCTTCCTTGTGACGTAACCGAGATTGGTTGCGACTTCCTCGCCTACACCGGTCACAAAATGCTCGGCCCAACCGGCATCGGAGTCCTTTGGGCCAAGGCTTCGATCCTTGAGGCAATGCCTCCTTTCCTTGGTGGCGGCGAGATGATCCTCGACGTGAGGGTCGACGGTTTCACGCCCAACGAGATTCCTTGGAAGTTCGAAGCCGGTACACCCCCGATTGCTGAAGCGATAGGTCTTGCAGCAGCAATCGAGTATCTCCAAGACATCGGTATGGATCGCATACGAGAGCATGAAATGAAGCTGACCAGGTACGCACTCGGCGAGCTTGAAGGTCAATTCGGCGAGAAAATAACCGTCTATGGTCCCCCGGATCCCACCAAGCGTAGCGGTGCAATCTCGTTCTCGGTCCAAGGCGTGCACCCTCACGACATTTCGCAGGTGTTGGACGAGGATGGCGTATGCATTAGGGCTGGACACCACTGCGCAAAGCCATTGATGCGCAAGCTCCAAACCGCCGCAACCGCCAGGGCCTCGCTTTATCTCTATAACGACCAGGACGACATTGACGCTCTGGTCGGTGCGCTGGACAAAACCCTGAAGCTGTTTTCGTTTTAGGACACCGAAAGGCAAGGCAAGATGCCAGGACTCGAAGACCTCTACCGAGAAATCATCCTCGACCACTATAGGAGCCCACGAAACAAGGGTGAACTGCCCTCGCCGCCGGCCGTGAAAGCCGAGGGGTTCAACCCGCTTTGTGGCGACGAGATCATTGTCTACCTAATTGTCTCCAGCGGAGGAGTTGTCGAAGACATCAAGATCTCGGGCCAGGGATGCTCGATCAGTCAGTCGTCTGCATCGATGATGTCGTCATCGGTAAAGGGAAAGGCAACTTCCGAGGCGCGCGACCTGGTAAAAACATTCAAGAGACTTATGTCAATCCACGAACACGAGATTGCCGCTACCGGAGACAGCGCTTCTGGCATCGCCACGACCAGTGCAAGCGCGGCTTACATTCACGACGACGAGGCAGATGAAGAGGCCGTCGACTTGTCGAAGCTTGGTGATCTTGCAGCCTTGCAGGGAGTGGTCAAGTTCCCCGTAAGGATCAAGTGCGCCACCCTCTCGTGGAATACTCTGTTGCAGGCACTAGACGAGGCGGAGGCATCCACATGAAGGTCGTAGTCGATTTCGACGTTTGTCAGTCCAACGGACTTTGTATGGAGGAGTGCCCAGAGGTATTCGAGTTGCGGGACGATGGCTTTCTCTACGTCCTACAGGAGGAACCTCCAGCCGAATTGGCCGATGCAGTGGAAGCTGCAGCCAGAGCGTGCCCGACGGGGGCTATCTCAATCCAATAGTTCACGGTGTGCAATGCCATTCCGGCACTCAATCCAGTCGGTCACCGCTTTCGCCATAGGGTCGACTGGCTTCAGGCCGGAGTTGGTTCCCCAATGTATTGGGCGTAACCCGTGGCCTCCAGTTGAGTTGCCATTTCCGGCCCACCGGTAGCAACAATCCTCCCCGAGACCATTACGTGAATGATGTCGGCATGAAGCTCTGTAAGAAGCCGGTTGTAGTGGGTAATTGCCAAAACGCCCAAGCCCCATTCGTCAGTTGCTCGCTCTAAGCGCTTCGCAACAACTTTGAGCCCGTCAACATCCAATCCTGAGTCGATCTCGTCCAACACCGCAATCTTGGGCCGAAGCATCGTAATCTGCAACGTCTCGTTACGTTTCTTCTCTCCTCCAGACAGGTCGGCATTCATTGCCCGCGAGAGCATCGCCGGCTCGAAGCCGACATTCTTCACCTCTCGAGAGAGGCGCTCTTTCCAATCCCCGATGGGTCCTCCAGCATCATCTGTAGCGCCGGCTTGGAAGCCGGCGGCTATTTCAAGGGCCTTCTCCATGGGTACGCCAGGGACCTCGACAGGGTACTGGTGGGCAACGAATAGCCCTAATCTCGCCCTTTCCCAAACGGGCATTTCAAGGAAACTCGTATCGCCGATCCGGGCTGAACCTTCCGTAACCGTGTAACCGGACCTACCCATCAGAACGTGACTCAAAGTTGACTTTCCGGAACCATTCGGCCCCATGATCGCCACAACTTGGCCTGGACGAACTTCAAGGTCAATCCCGTGAAGGATTTCGGTCCCGCCTACCGATGCCTTCAGTCCGGTAACAACCAAGGAAAGAGCGTTGTCATTTCCGGTGCTCACTCACCCACCTCCACAAACACATCTCCTTCAACAATCGATACCTCGAAGGTCTCGACCGGCTTGGTTGCGGGAAGGCACATTGCCATGCCAGTCACGAGTGAAAAGGTGCTCCCATGCTTCCAGCACTCAATCGTGCGCTCGTCCGGGTATACCTCCCCTTCGCTCAGCGAATAATTGGCGTGAGAACATGTATCCCCCGCCGCGAATACCTCATCGCCGATCCGGACCACTGCGATTGGAAACGGCCCTCGCTTGCGGTCCACGAGAACCCGCTTGGACTTCGCTTCCTCCAAGTCGCCAACCGAGCAAACTCTAGTCAATGCCATCTCTATGCCAGATCCTCAAACGCCGCTCCGGACACGCCGGATCCGGTCTCCGGAAGAATCGCCTGACCCAAAAGTCTCGCGACCTTGTCTTTGATGACCGGCTCAACTGCACCAACGGGCGATCGCTCAGCCATCTCCGAAAAGAACCCTTCAACGATCAACGACTCAGCCACTGGAGTCGGAATTCCGCGGGACTCCAAATAGTAGCGCTGGTCAGCATCAACAGGGCCTACAGTCGAGGCGTGCGAGCACTTCACGTCATTTTCCTCGATATCCAAATTAGGAACCGAGTCCGCATGAGCCCCCTCCGACAGGACCAGATTCTTGTTCGTTTGAAAGGCCGCTGACTTAGTGGCTCCTTTTTCGATTCGGATTAGGCCGGAGTAGACGGACTTGGCCTCATCGGCAACGGCACCCTTGAAAAGCAGATCCGAATGGGTCCGAGGTGCCGCGTGCTCTTGAAGAGTCCTGAAATCGTGCATCTGGCTGTCCGACCCAATATAGGAAGCCAACAGGCGCGTCTCTCCCCCGGTTCCACTCAGCCTTGAGTCCGTGCGGAACCGTGAGTAGTGACCGCCAACCGAGACTGTGAACGACGTGAAGGAGGCATCCTTGGCCACATCTGAAGCTTGATGACATACAAACCAAGCTTCCGGCCCAAGTTCCTGAACAGTGGTAAGCGTTGCGTTTGCCGCCTGTCCAACCGAAATTTCGGACTGCGCAACTACCAAGCTGGCTAAATCATTTGCGGAGCTGCCTGGAATCGGAAAGAACATTTCCACCAGATCCACTTGAGAACCTTCACCGACCTCAATACGTGACGACGGGAAAGATGCTGCCAACGCCGCGCCTTGAGTACCCGGTAACCCAGAGCGATCCGGTAAGTCGACAAGGAGGTGCAAAACTGCGACAGCCCCCTCCATCCGGACGCCGTCCGGCAGCGAGACCGTAACCGACTCGGGTTGGAATGCTTGAGCCAGTTCACCGACTGAATCCAGACCGAACGATTGCGACAGCCCCCCACCAAAAGTTGTGTGATCAACGGCCACGACAGACGAGTCTGTCGTAAGAACGCCCCAGCCATTCAAAGTAACAGCAAGGGCCGCAATTCCATTGTCGGAGAGCAACCTGACAAGCGCAACGTAAGCTCGCGGCGCCAAAATCTCCAGGGCATTGATAACCTCTCGGACTCCAACCCCATCACCGAATTGCATTGATGCGGGAAGCGAGGGTCTCTCCACGGTCGGTCGGAAGTTGGCAAGATCCAACTCTTCGATCCTGCTATATCGCCAATCCTCCTCGGCTTGGCTCGGAAGTCCAAGCTCCAGGAATCTTGATAGCGAAGCCGTGCGACGCTTCTTGGAAAACTCCTCACCAGAGATCGCCGCAACCTGGTCCTCGGAGAACGCACCCGGCTCGATCAACTCGCCGACCATTGGTGATGTGAATGCCGAGGGGACTGAGTCTGCAAGAAGGGAACTCCTAAGCGTTACGAGGCCGGAAGACCATCCTCCAACCGGACCTCCTACACTTTAGTTGACCCCGCCGCAGGTCTCCTACCGGTGCTCGTCCCGTTGACTTCAGGGCACGTTGGAAGAGGTGTTCCTGGGTATCATCACTCGCCCCTAGGCTGAGTTCCTGTTGTTCCTCGAACCGCTCATCTTCCAAACCCAAGTACCTGTAAGTCCCCTCCAGTGGTAATCGGCGATGCGGGCAAGCGAAGTGAGCTGCTTATGCTCGCGACCCCTGAAGGGGCAACCAGGCCTACCTATCGCAAGAACCAGGTTGGCAGCCTCCAGCTCCGCAACGGCGACGATACCGTCAGGCTCACGTCCAGAGCCTGTACGCACGAAACTCTCAAGCCAACTCTGCGACGGGCACAGCCCTACCGAGGCCAAGGGGGAACCCGAGGACTCGGAAGCGCTTGGCTGGCTCGGAAGGCTAGGGGGTTTCCGCAATACTGCCGCCCACTTCGCCCCGAGCGTCAGGATCCCGTGCGTCACCAACGAGGAGAGTAGATCCTCCACTGAAGTCTGAGCGACCAGGACGGCTGCCGTATCCAGTACGTCGGCCTTGGCATCCGTCATATACCTGGGAAGTCGCCTGACGTCCTCGACGAAGGTACCTGCGACCTTGGAGACTTCACCGACCACAAGCTCGAATTGCTCGTCGTCCGCCAGATCAAGCATGAACTCGTCCAGCACCAAGCCATCGGAACGATCCAGAATTTCAATTCCGGTCACGTCGCCACCGGCTGCACCGATTCGGCTGGCTACCGACCCCAGTGACCCTGGCTTGTCCGGCAGGAACACCCTCATTGAGTACGTAGGCATGCGAATTACGTTATAGACGGTCTGTTACCTGCGTATTTCGGGCCGAATAACAACACGATAACGCCGAGGAAGTCGTGCGCTAAGTTTCTCCACGTGAGCCAATACCGGGTTTTCTCCATCGAAACCAGCTCGAACGTTGCTACAGTTTGGCTGGACCGCCCCGACAAGCTGAACGCCATGGGTCATGATTTCTGGGACGAACTTCCCCGGATAATGGCAGATGTCTCCTCCGACGAAAATATACGGGCTGTCGTACTGGCATCCCGGGCCCGGGCCTTTTGTGTTGGACTGGACCTGACCGAGATGATGTCCGGGGGTTTCGGTGGCTCGGGGGCACAATCAGGATCGAGAGCATCGATGTCCAAAACCACCCTCGGGGAGATCAGGCGGCTTCAGGCTGCAATCAATTCGGTATCGGACTGCCCAAAGCCAACGATCGCTGCGATCAATGGCTATTGCCTAGGCGGAGGTATCGACTTGATCACTGCTTGCGACATTCGGTACGCAAGCTCGGACGCCATCTTCTCGGTTCGCGAAACGAAGGTTGCCATTGTCGCCGACATCGGCACGCTGCAGCGCTTACCAGGGGTCGTCGGTAAAGGGGCGGCCAGGGAACTCGTATTCACTGGCCGGGACGTTGACGCAGGCGAAGCTCTGGCGATGGGGCTGGTGAACCATGTATCGGACGATAGGGACTCACTGGTCACAAAGGCAATGGATACTGCGAGCCAAATCGCCGCCAACTCTCCCTTGGCAGTCCAAGGCTCCAAGCAGGTAATGAATTTCTCGGAGGGAAGATCGGTTGCGGAAGGACTCGAATACGTAGCCGCTTGGAACTCCTCGTACCTATTCTCTAACGACCTTATCGAGGCAATGGCGGCATTTGCAGAGAAGCGTCCGCCTGATTTCACCGGCTCCTAGGCCGCAAGAACCGGCCGTAGGTCCAAGCAAGCGCAACGGTCGGAGTTGGTTTCGGAACCTAGCGATTCTTGAAAAGCCGCTTCCAACCCGGTCGTTGGTTTTTCGCCTGCCACTGCTTGACGTCGTTGACAACCTGAGGACCGATCTCGTTGATAATGTCCTCGGCTTGATCCAGAATCGCGGCTGCCTCGCCTTCCGGAAGGTTTGGCTCGGCTTCAATTGCCGGTTCGACCAGGTTGCCATGGGTCCAGCCGACATCAGCGAGCCTTCGTTCGTACTTGGGACAGTCGTCGGGGCACTTCCATGGAGCCTCGGGCGCCAAGTCAATAATGCAGAATCTCGCCACCTCGCCGGAGTCGTAAGTCCGGCTCTGGAAGTTTTTGCACTCTTCTCTCATGGCCATGTATCAATTCTCGCGCTTAAGTAGTTGCCCGTGGTTCACGCCACGTATCCTGGCCGAGTGCCCCAGTCCCTGAAGGAAAAGAGGCAAGCCCTCGTAGATGACTCGTCGATCGCTGGGTCGCAATTTTGCGACCACTTCACAGATGCCGCCGACGAATGGCTCTCGGCTCTCTTCGAAAGAGTTACCGAAGGGGATACGCGAGGACTCGCGCTAATGGCCATCGGCGGATACGGAAGGCGTGAAATGTGCCCGGCAAGTGACTTGGATCTGTTCTTGGTCCATTCCTCCAGAAGGAAACGCGTGGACCAAATTGCCCAGGAGATCTGGTATCCGATCTGGGACCAAGGCATCAAGCTGGACCACAGCGTGCGGACGCTCAAGGAAGCTCTGGCGGTGGCGAAAGACGACATGAAGGCTGCATTGGGCCTTTTGGACGCCCGTTATGTTGCCGGGGACAGAACGCTCGCTGATGAAGTTGCGCCTGCGGCACAAGATCAATGGAGAAAACTTGCCCGCTCTGGGTTGGCTGAACTGGCAGAGTCCGTGGCGGACCGCCACCGCGAGAGAGGCGACGTCGCCTTCCTCCTTGAGCCGGATATCAAGGACGATCGAGGGGGATTGCGCGATTTTCAGGCACTCTTTGCTGCTTCCGTCGCAACCGATTCCGTCTCGTCGCCATTGCGGGACGCCGAACTTTCCGGCGCTAATCGTTCTCTTCTCGGAATCCGAGTGGAGCTGCAAAGGATCACCGGGAAAGATAGCAACCAGCTCTTGCTTCAGGATCAGGATCGGGTCGCCACCAGCCTTGGTTACGCCGACGCCGACGCCCTCATGGTCGCGGTCGTCTCCTCGGCTAGAGCTATAGCTTGGGCCTCCGACCACGCTTGGCACAGGATTGGGAAATGGCTGGAGAACCCCCGCCCATCCAAGCGCCCCAAGTCGGCCCCGTTGGGAAAATCGCTGGTACTTGTCGATGGAGAGATCGGACTCGCCCCAGAAGCAAAGCCGAGCGAAGAGCCTGCATTGGCTTTCTGGGCTGCAACGGCTGCAGCAGAACTGGGCACGGTCGTGTCGGACGAGTGCCTCTCGTCGATAGCGTCAGCGTCCCCTGAGATCCCCGAACCGTGGCCTGACTCGCTCAGGAACGCATTTGTTTCGTTGCTCGGCACAGGACACCAGGCGATACATGCCCTGGAGACCTTGGACCATGCTGGGATTCTGGCACGACTGATCCCGGAATGGCCGAGGGTTCGCAACCTCCCTCAACGCAACGCCTTTCACCGCTTTACCGTAGACAGGCACCTATGCGAAGCCGCTGCTCAAGCTTCACTTCTCGTCAGGCGAGTATCGAGACCTGACCTCCTGCTCGTCGGTGCCCTCCTCCACGACATCGGGAAGGGCTTTCCCGGAGACCACACGATCGCAGGAATAGATGTAGTCGGACGTATTGGCATGCGCATGGGGTTCGCGGAAGAAGACATAGAGACACTCGTCCAAATGGTCCGCCTTCACCTAGTGGTCCCCGAGGCTGCAACCCGTCGGGATCTTGACGACCCTGCGACCATAGATTTTGTAGCCGAGGCAGTGCGAGACACCGACACCCTCGAACTGCTATCGGCCCTCACGGAAGCTGATTCCATCGCGACCGGACCGACCGCTTGGACACCGTGGCGTGCAAGCCTTATAGCCAAGCTTGTGGATCTGACATCCAAGAAGCTTTCAGGCCAGCCGACCGAGAATCAAGAGCGCGAGTTGGGGCCGGAGATGATCGGGTTGGCGGAGTCCGTGGCAAACAGGGATCAAGGCCTGGAGATAATCCACCATCCGCACCTTGACGGCACAGGATGGGCCCTAACGGTAATTGCACACGACAGGCAAGGATTACTATCGCTCGTTACCGGTGTACTGGCGTTACATAACCTGGCCGTACTTTCAGCTCAGGTTGCTCCCGTACCGAATTCTCCGGCTGCAATCGAGGAGTTCGTCGTCTTGTCGATATTCGACAAGGAGCCCCCCTGGAGCCGCCTGAAAGAGGACTTGGGTAAAGTGCTCAAAGGTGAGCTCGACTTGGACTCCAAGCTGGAGGAAAAGGCCCGAGCTTACGCAGGGCAAAGGCGCCCGGGCGCTGCAAAGCCCGCCGAGCCGAGAGTCATCTTTCATAATGAGGCTTCGCAGAGGGCGACGGTTATAGAGGTACGCGCCCCTGACGGAGTCGGCGTCCTCAACGCCATCACTTCCGCCCTGGCCGAAAGCGGTCTCGACATTACGTCCGCAATGGCATCGACCCTCGGCCACGAAGTGGTCGACGTCTTCTACGTGACCAATTCAAACGGGCTGAAGGTCACCGACTCCAATCACCTTGACGAGATCCATCGCAGGGTGATCTCTTCCCTTGAGAAATTAGCGAATGCCAATCCCCGGCCGTAACCCAACGCCGAAGCACTAGCCTGAAGCCAACTAGATGCCCTCGGCAAAATTCCGAAGACAAACTTGCTGAAAAGAAAATCCCGCACGAAATGTTTTATGCCGAATGAATCCAATGGGCGGAATTAGCTACGATTCCGCGGCTCCTAGCCTACGGATCCCTCCATCTGAAGCTCGATCAAGCGGCTCCACTCCACGGCATATTCCATTGGCAGTGTCCTGGTCACGGGTTCTATGAACCCATTTACGACCATCCCCATGGCCTGCTGCTCCGAAAGGCCTCTCGACATTAGATAGAAGAGCTGATCTGAGCCGACCTTGGACACCGTTGCCTCGTGGCCGATCTGAGCATCCCTCTCTTCAACCTCCATGTACGGCTTGGTCTTCGAGACGGAATGATCGTCAAGGAGCAGTGCGTCGCACCTGACGAAACTCTTGGAGGACTTGGCCCCTTCGTCTACGTGGACCAGACCCCGGTAGGTGGTTTTGCCCCCGTCTTTTGAAATCGACTTGGAGATGATCGTGGAAGACGTCTCCGGTGCGGCGTGGACCATCTTCGCACCGGCATCTTGGTGCTGACCCGTACCCGCATACGCAACGGATAGAACCTCGCCGGAGGCCTTTGGACCGACCAGGTACACCGAGGGGTATTTCATGGTGAGGCGCGAACCGATGTTGCCATCGATCCACTCAACGTGGGCCTCAGCTTCAGCCCGGGCGCGCTTGGTCACAAGGTTGTATACGTTGGAAGACCAGTTCTGGATCGTTGTGTAGGTAATTCTGGAACCAGGCAGGGCCACAAGCTCCACAACGGCGGAGTGGAGGGAGTCCGTTGAGTATACGGGAGCCGAGCAGCCTTCAATGTAATGAACCTGCGAACCCTCGTCCGCGATGATGAGAGTTCTCTCGAACTGACCCATGTTCTCTGCGTTGATCCGAAAGTATGCCTGGAGGGGCATATCCACCTTGACGCCCGGCGGGATGTATATGAACGATCCCCCAGACCAGACGGCTGAGTTGAGCGCGGCGAACTTGTTGTCATTGGCAGGGATGATGGATCCGAACCACTTCTGGACTATCTCTGGGTAATCCTTCACCGCAGAATCCATGTCGCAGAACAGCACACCCTGTTGCTCCAGGTCCTCGCGATTGCGATGATAAACGACTTCCGACTCGTACTGGGCAGTCACACCTGCCAGGTATTTGCGCTCCGCTTCCGGTATACCCAGCTTCTCGTAGGTTTCCTTCACTGAATCAGGAAGAGCCTCCCACGTATCGACCTGCCTGTCCGTGGGCTTGATGTAGTAGTAGATGTCGTCGAAGTCGATGTCCGGCATGTTCACTGCAAACCATGGCAGCATCGGTTTGCGCTCGAAAATCTTCAGTGACCGCAGCCGGAAGTTTCGCATCCAATCCGGCTCATTCTTGAGAGCGGACATCTCCCGGACGATTTCCTCGTTCAAGCCCTTCTTGGGCTTGAAGACATAATCCTCTGCGTCGGACCAACCCAGTTCGTATTTGCTCAGGTCGAAATTCCCACTAGACATGTCTCACCTCCCGGGTTTCCGTGCAAGATCCAAAGGACTTCGCAATTTGCACTACGCCCATAGTAACAACTTAAATGAGCCACCTTCTGCGACGGCTAATTCCACGCTAGCTTGTGGTTCAAATGCCCAACCAAGCCGAATCCTCAGCCCGGCCACCCCAGCCAAAAAAAATCCCTCAAACTCTCACCGCACACTGCGATACCCGCGTAGATCCCTATTACTGGATTCGCAATCGCGAGGACCCTGACGTCGAACTTCTCTTGGCCGAGGAAAACGCCTATTTCGAAGACCAGCTCAAGCCCGGCGCCGCCCTCGCTGAAGAAATTTTCCAAGAAATAAAGTCAAGGGTCCAGGAGACGGACATGTCGGTTCCTGTGACCAAAGGCGGCTGGCTCTACTACTCACGGACGCAAGAAGGGCTCCAGTACCCGATCCACTGCCGGAAAAGCGCACCGGACACGGATTCTCCGGAAGGAACGGAACAGGTCATTCTCGACGAGAACGACCTTGCCGGTAAGTCTGCTTATTTCGCCCTTGGGGCATTCGACGTAAGCCCCGACCACCGGCTCTTGGCGTACTCCGTAGACCTCGACGGCTCGGAGCTGTATGAACTGTCCGTTGTCGACTTGGAAACAGGCCGTGCGGTCGGGCTGCCGGTAAAGGGTACCTATTACTCGACCGCATGGAGCGCCTCTTCGCGCTCCGTGTTCTATACGCGAACGGACGAGTCGATGCGCCCATACCAAGTTTGGCGGCACGACTTGGACGCACAACCACACGACTTGGACGCACAACCAATCGCCGGGACGAAAGCGACGACAGAGACGAAAGACATCCCGGCCGACCACCTGGTCTATGAAGAACCCGACGAGCATTTCTACGTAGGGGTTTCACTGACAAAGGACGAAGCCTTCGTCGTAGTCAGCTCTGGGAGCAAGACGACCTCAGAGGTCAGGGTGATCCCTGCTTCGGATCCCTCGGCGAACCCAAGGGTGATTGCTCCGCGAGTCCACGGTACCGAATACAGCGTTGAGCACTTCGGGTCCCAATTTGTAATCGTGACAAACAGGGACGCAGAAGATTTTAAAGTCGTGGTCGCTCCCGAGGATAACCCGTCTGCGGAAAACTGGGAAGATCTCGTGCCTCACTCAATAGGCACAAGGATTGAGGATGTTGACGTCTTCTCCAGCTTCCTAGCCCTTTACCTGAGGGAAGGCGGCTGTTCCAGAATTCATGTTCTCGAAGTCGACTCCCCCGGATTCGGTCCGCTGAAGGTGAAGGAACGCTATTCCGTCTCACAGCCAGAGGACGTATCCACCGCATGGGGCTCGTCCAATCCCGACTTCACCTCGGTGAGCCTGCGATACGAGTACAGCTCCCTGGTCACACCAAGATCCGTATTTGAGCTAGACACGACCAACAGAAGCATCACCCTATTGAAGGCTCAACCGGTTCTCGGTGGCTACGACCCGGCCAAGTACACCACATACCGCCTATTGGCAGAAGCAGCTGATGGAACGGCGATCCCAATTTCGGTGGTTCACTCGGCGTCCCTCCAGCCTTCCCAAGAAACGCCCACCCTGCTGTACGGGTACGGTTCCTACGAGATAAGCATCGATCCCTATTTTTCGGTCTCACGCCTTAGCCTCTTGGACCGCGGATTCGTTTTCGCCATTGCCCACATCAGGGGGGGCGGAGAAATGGGCAGGAGCTGGTATCTGGACGGGAAGATGCTCAACAAGGCAAATACTTTCAGCGACTTCGTAGCTTGCGCCAAGCACCTAATAGGGCTGGGCATAACCTCTCCCGAGAAGCTGGCTATCAGGGGTGGAAGTGCCGGCGGCCTTCTCATAGGTGCTGTGCTCAACCTCGAACCGGAGCTCTTCAAGGCCGCCGTCGCTGAAGTCCCCTTCGTGGACACCCTCACGACCATCCTCGACGAGACACTGCCGCTGACCGTCGGCGAGTGGGAGGAATGGGGTAACCCGGTTGAGGACGCGAACGTCTATCGGTACATGAAGGGCTACTCACCCTACGACAACGTGCGGGCTTTTCAGGCATACCCCATGATCCTGGCAACCGCTGGCCTGAATGACCCCAGGGTCGCGTACTGGGAACCGGCCAAGTGGGCTTCAAAGATCAGGGATGCCAATCCCAACAATTGGATAGTACTGAAGACCGAGATGGGAGCTGGTCACCAAGGCCCTTCGGGCCGTTACGACTCTTGGCGTGAGGAAGCGACCGTGTTGGCCTTCTTGGTCAGCGCTTTGTCCAGTTCGACCTAGATCTGCCTACTGCTGGCTATTGCTTTGCCCCTGCGGAGCGGAAACCGTGGTCACCGAGTGCCCACTGTGCGAGGGTGGCCGCCCACTTGACCTGGGAGTGAGCGTCAAGGAAGCAACGATCGCAATTGCTATAGCGGTCAAAACGAAGGCAATCAGGCTGGACCTATGCGATTTGTAACGGTCTTGAAGCCCCCCTCGCTCGCGGCCAATCTCCGGATGACGAGCAGCTGAAGAGAAACGGCTCAAGTGTCGACTATCGCCCAACTCCAGCGGTTTCACCGGGTTGGCAATCAAAACCTTGCCTTTTGCGTTAGTGCCATCAGTCTTTTTGAGTTGGTCCGCCTTCTTCGGCCATTCCGTTCTTGAAGGTCGGTCCGCCACTTGGGTGGAATCCAAAGCATCGAGTCCTGGCGGAGTGGTCGGATGACCCACCAAGGCAGCAGGCGGGGACGGAAAACCGTAAGCAACCGCAGGGGCTTCAGAAATATCCTTCGAGCCTTCGGCGACGTGTCCAGCTCCTTGGCCCTCCGGCAAGTCCCCGTGAACGGATCCAATCCCGTTCTTTGGCTTGGACGCGGCAGCCAGGCCATCCAGGACGGCGCCGTACTCCCCGACCGACTTGTCGATCTTGCTCTTTGTCCAATGATCTCGATGAAAAGGCAACGCTGGTCACCCTCCGGGTGGTCGGCCCTGGCCCAAGTTGTGGCCTACTTCACAAAGCATAAACCGGGAGTTGCGCCTTAGGCACCGAAGTCAGATAGGGATTTTTGGTGTCCCTGTCGGATATCACCGGCAAAGAGACTCCCCAATCCGCCGAAATATCCGGGTCGTCCCACATAATTCCCAGCTCATCGTCCGGGTTGTAATACGAGTCGACCAGATAGGTCAGTGTCGAGTCGGCAATCGCCGCAAAGCCGTGAGCCACCCCAGGCGGTATATACACCCCGAGGTGCTCGGATTCCTTCAGGTCCATAGACAGCTTCCCGCCTTCAGTAGGCGAGCCGACGCGCAAGTCGAAAAGGACAATCCTCGCCAGCCCACTTGCCAGGTACCAGTAGTCCGCCTGGTTCTTGTGATAATGCAAACCGACCAAAGCTCCAGCCTGCTTGTCCGACCGATTGCCCTGAATCATCGGCTTCGGGCTATCCAGCCACTCGCTCCGGAATGTCTCGACGAATACGCCCCTTGGGTCGGCATGAACCTGCGGGTGAATAATGACAACACCCTGGACCGAAGTGCATTTTTCAATCTCTGCCACGCGATTGCTCCTTCAAGAAAGCTCGCTAAACAATACCGAAGCCTCGGCGATAGACGCTGCGGTGGAAGATAAGAGGATCCAGGTCATTGACAATACCCAGGTCGGTAACTCCGGCTACAACCAGATAATGGTCTCCCCCTGGATAAACATCACTGATCTCAATGTCCAGGTACGCCAATGCTCCCTCCAAGACCGGCATTCCACTTCGGCTCAGAGAGTACGAGACGCCGTCGAAGCGATCTTGCGTGCGCTCAGCAAAGCGAATTCCTAATTCCCGTTGACCTTCCGAAAGGAAATTCACACATCCCCGGCCGACCTTTTCTATCCGCGGCCAAGTATCCGACTTGAGCGAAGGAGCGAACGCAACAAGAGGTGGTTCCAAGGACAAGGACATAAAGGACTGGCAGGTAAATCCGGTGGGTCCTGTATCGTCCGTGACGGTGATGACGGTCAGCCCGGTTGCGAAGTGACCAAGCACCTGCCGGAACAGGTCGCCCGTGCTCAAACTTGGTTTCCGAACTTCCGTTGGGCCCCTTCGAATGCGACAAACACTTCCATTTCCCCAGGTTCGCCGGAGCCCGCCACGCTCTCGGCCACAAGGTCGAGAACGCCGTCCGAATGAAGGGGATCATGATGAAACAGTGCCAAAGAGGACACATCTGACTTCTCGGCCACCAAAAGAGCGTATTCGATAGTGCAGTGCCCCCAGTCGGACTTCCCTTCAAACTCGGCGCTGAAGTACTGCGAATCGTGTATCAACAGGTCAGCACCTTGGCAGAGCTCGATAACCGCCTCGTCAATTGTGTCCAGCCCCGGAGGAGCCTGGTGATCACTTATATAAGCGACGGTTGCAACCTCGGTCTCGACCCTGTAGCCGACTGTCGCCCCTACGTGAGGAACCGGTAGTGCGGTAACTGAATAGCTTCCCAGTGAAAATCTGGAGTCCGGGATATCCATGGCCTGTATGTTGCCTCTGAAATCGCCAAGACCAATTGGGAAAAGAGGGGGCGAGATGGACGAGGTGAGAACGTCCCGGAACGACACTCCCTCCTCGGTTGGCCCGAATATATCCAAGACAGCTTCCTCGTGATCCAAAGGACCGAAAAAAGGGAGTCCCTGAATGTGGTCCCAATGGGTATGTGTTACCAGTGCACTTGCCGCAAGTGGCTTACCCGGATTCGCAGCAATCCAATCGACCCCGAAGGGCCTCAAGCCGGTACCCAGGTCAAAAATCAGGATCTCGCCGTCGTTATCGAGCACGACACATGCTGTGTTGCCTCCATAGCGCACGTAGTCGGCACCGGAACATGGGCATGACCCCCGCACGCCATAGAACTTTACAGTTAGCAACTCACTCTGACCTCGTTGAAGAGTTTGCCACCAACGTTGATAGGTATACCAATAGGCACCATCCGCAGCCGGAAGCGGACCCATGGTAGTTCAGCGCCCCCTAACCCTAAATTGGCCCTGTCGCTTGCCGGGCCTGCAGCAAAATCGGGGGCTGTAGTTCGCCAGGCTGGCAATCGATGTGGGCTAGGCGATCTGTCTGCGCTGAGGAACGGCCTGGACATGGTTGTTGTTCATGAGGCCCTTTCTTTGGACGACCACTCTGAAATCGTGGGGGTTTGTGGCGGCCATCATCGCGTCCTTGAATGCGATCTTGCCCTGCTCGTAGAGCGACATGATCGCCTGGTCGAAGGTCTGCATGCCGTAATAGTCACCTTCCGCAATGATCTCCCTGATCGAAGCGGTGAACTTCGGGTCGACGATGCACTGCTGTATGCGGCCATTGGGCACCATGATCTCGGCCGCCGCTACTCGAGAGGCTCCATCGGTGGTCTTGATCAGCCTTTGTGCGATCGTGCCTTTGAGTGAGCTCGCCAAAGAAAGACGCGCCTGATGCTGTTGGTGCGCTGGGAAAAAATCGATGATCCTGTTGATCGACTCGGTTGCGTCGGTAGTGTGCAACGTCGACAAGACCAGGTGTCCGGTTTCAGCTGCAGTCAACGCCGTTGACACCGTCTCCATGTCCCGCATCTCACCGACGAGAATCACGTCGGGATCCTGCCTCAACGCTGAGCGCATTGCCGAGGCAAAGTCGGTGGTGTCTATCCCGACTTCTCGTTGGTCTATCGAAGCAAGCTTGTCGCGATGGAGAATTTCAACCGGATCCTCGATCGTGATGATATGACACGCCTTTACCCTGTTGATGTGCTCGATCATCGAGGCAAGAGTTGTAGTCTTTCCCGAGCCGGTCGGTCCCGTAACCAGGATCAACCCACGTTCTTCTTCGGCTAGGCGTGCCACTATCTCCGGCAGCCCCAAATCCGTAACGGTGGGAGGGTCAAGCGAGACCCTCCGCATGGCTATGGCAATGCTCCCTCGCTGGCGGTAGATGTTGACGCGAAACCTTCCCAAACCCGCCATAGAGTAAGCGCAGTCATGTTCGTTCTCGCCGGACATGCGATCGTCGAGGGGCCCTTTAAGGATGGCCTCGGCCATCGCCTTGACCTCGTCCGGTCCGACGCTCGCCTCGTCCTCCATGACCTTCAGTGACCCGTTCAACCTAATCCGGGGAGGTGAGCCGACCTTTATGTGCAGGTCGGATCCCCCAACGTCGCACAGCTTGTGCAAGCAATTGTCTAGCCACTCATGCCCCATCGGTACCCCCCGGAACAGCGATTCTCGTTAGGTGGAGAACTTGTTCCTTATTTGATCGGCACTTTCGGGATAATTCCCAAGCGAATATTTCTATGAACGAATATGCTGGATCGTATCGCCGGGCACTTTACCTGGGACCCACTGCCTACCAGACTTCGTCTCCGTAGGGCCGTTTGCGCGTGGGGGCAAAATCCCTTTTCCAGACCATAACCTTGCGCCTGAAGTAGCAGACCTCTTCGCCTCTTTGGTTGAATCCCTTAGTCTCCACCGTCACGACTCCACGGTCGTTCTTGGACTTGGACTCGGCCTTCTCGAGAACCCTCGTCTCGGCATAGATGGTGTCACCGTGGAATGTTGGGAAGCGATGGATCAACGACTCAACCTCCAGGTTGGCGATCGCAGCTCCCGACACGTCCGGGACGCTCATGCCCAAGATCAGCGAATAGACGAGGTTTCCCACCACGACATTCTTTTTCTGGACAGTCTCGTTCTCGGCAAACCAGTCGTTTGTGTGTAATGGATGGTGGTTCATCGTCATCATGCAGAAAAGATGATCGTCGAACTCAGTAATGGTTTTTCCAGGCCAGTGCTTGTAAATGTCGCCTGGCTCAAAGTCTTCGAAGTATCTTCCAAATGGCCTGTCATGAACTGTCATAGCGAGTCTTGATAGTAGCTTGTGCCGAGGCTTGTCACCTAGGCCGGCGGCTCAGCCGATCTCGTGTAGAAAGTTGCCCGCCAATCCTCGTTAGAAGTTCCGTCGATGGACAGTCTCCAGTCGTAGCGCTTTCCTCCAGGGAGCGGAATGGGACCCAAATTGACGACCATCGGGACATCCAGGGGGCTGCCTTCCGGAATTCCTACAGCCCTTTGCACCTGAAATTCTCCGCGAATCTCCAATGCCTGAGGACCATCGGGGGTATTAATAACTACCTCTTGACCATCCTCATCTATCAGGTAAAGCTCCCAATGATGAGGCTTGTCCGCGTCATTCCAGTCGACCTCAACTCTGATCGCAACCACCGACGGCGCTGGTTGGGGGCCGGTTATGGACCATCCAGCACCCAAAAGATAGAGCTTTCCTTCGGCCACCTGAGCCGAATCGCACAGCAACATAGTCACTCTCATATGGCCCAAACCGTAGCCATCTACAACCCAGTAGTGCGAATGGCCAACTTATCCAGGGAATATTCATGGCCTCTCGGCTAAATCCCCCGAGACACATGGCCGATAGATAAATCCAGAGGTTCAAGGGGCGAAAATGTTGAGATTGATGCGAACAATCAGGGCGGATAGAACCGGGTTCGGTTTGTAACGATGTCAATCCTGATGGTGCCGTTCAGGCGGAACTTGGCCCCTCCCAGCGGTTTGGGCGTCCTGGAGTCCCCGCAACTGAAGAACTGGAACAACGCGAGCATCGGCCATCACTTGGCCGTTGCCGCTCTTGCAGTCGCCGCGGCTTTTAGCCCGGAGCTACATCATGGCTTCGGTACTGAGCGGATTGCCATCGTTGGAGGCCTGGCGACCGTCGGCATCGGGGCCAGCGTCGTTATGGACTTGCTTACCCGGAGGGATGGCCAGCTCCATTTCCAGATGATGTGGCTGGACCAGCTCTATATTGCAGCTTTTGGCTTGATATTCCCGAAGTACTGGCTTGTGGCCATGCTGCTCGGCATGTTCGCACTCGCAGTCGAGTCGATGCTGTTCCCGCCATTCGCAGCTGCAATCGGCGCACTCTTGGGGACGGGCGCCCTTTTCGGAGTTACCAGAATTCAATCCGCTCAAATCCCAAGCCCTGAAGTCGATCTAGCCGCATATCTCGTTCTCGGAGTCGCAATTGCGGGAGCTGGAGCGACCGTTTCTTTAACGCGACGGCGTGCCCAAGAACGACTAAACCGGTTTGCCAACATCATGGATAACATCCCAGTCGGAATTTACGTCTTCAGGCTGGATGATGACGGCAGCAATAATGAACTTCCATTCAGCTCGACCTCCGTCAAGCTCCTTGCCGCCAACCCTGCCTCTACCTCGGCAACCGGCGTAGATGTGGGAAGTGCTGTCGGTCGCACGTTTGCGGAGTTCGGATACTCAATTCCTCAGGCCGAACAACTTCTGGAACTGATGAAAAGGGTCGTAGCCACCGGTAAACCGTTCAAGCTCGATGTCTCTGTTGGCGATGACGACGTTTCCAGTGAAGCCAAAAAGGGCAGTTACTCCCTCCAAGTCTTCCCCGTCGGCGCCAGAGAGGTTGCAGTCTCAATCGAAGACATCTCAGATAGGGTCAAAACTCAAGAAGCTCTCATCCACCAGGCCCTTCACGACAGCGTTACGGACCTTCCCAACCGTGTCCACCTCCACCAGCGACTTGTAGCCGCCCTCG
>DAIDIS010000172.1 GCA_027451785.1 Acidimicrobiales bacterium | reverse complement strand
TCCGGTTGTTGTAAGTCGTAGGAGACCTTGGCTCCGTAGGACGCTTGCAATCGTTGGCGTACTCGCAGTTATATGCGTAGGGCTTGTGGGAGGCGGATATGCCTATTTCAAGTGGAGGTGGGGCCAGATTAGGACTGTCTCCCTATCGTCCATCAAGTCCGTCTACTCCGGTCAGCCATTCAATATTCTGGTAGTGGGTTCGGACTCCCGAGCAGGAATCACCGGTTCTGCTGCGCAGGCATTCGGAAACGATCAGCAAGTCCAAGGACAGCGAAGCGACGTAACCATGGTCCTTCATATCGATCCCAAGCTGAAGCAGGCCGAAGCCCTTTCAATTCCGCGCGATCTCTTCGTTCCGCTGGCAGGCGGCGGGTCCAACAGGATCAACGCTGCCTTCGACAGCGGCCCCAACGAACTTATAGCCACCATCGAGCAGGATCTCAACATCCCCATCAATCACTACATCGAGGTGAGCTTCCAGGGGTTCCAGAACGTAGTGAACGCTCTCGGCGGCGTCAATATGGACTTTCCGTATCCCGCAAAGGACGCATACTCGGGCCTCAACATAACGCAGTCACAGACAAATGCCTGCATAACCATCAACGGTGCACAGGCACTCTCCGTGGCTCGCAGTCGTCACTACCAGTACGAAGTAGACGGAAATTGGAAATATGACGGGACGAGCGATTTCGGCCGGATTGACCGCCAGCACCAAGTAATGAAGGCTGCGATCAAGCAAGCAGAGGGAAAGCTATTTACGAACCCTATCGCCCTTAATTCGTTTATCGGTGCGGTTGTGTCGAGTCTGACCATTGATAATCAAATGTCGTCCAGCGATATGGTTTCATTGCTTGAGCACTTCCGATCTTTTTCGCCGCAATCATTGACCACTTACACGCTTCCGACGGAAGCCGTAAATGGCTACGAAGACTTTGGCGATGTCCTTTTTCCAATCCAGCAGCAGGACCAGATTGTCATCAATGATTTTCTCAACCCCCCTGGAGGGACTCAGACGTCCAGTAGTTCCGGTACCTCGCAGACGACCAGTCCCACCATCGCCCCTTCCTCGGTCTCGGTGGACGTATTCAACGGGTCAGGTGCGGCCGGAATTGCCGGCCAAGTCTCGCAGGGCCTGAAGGCGATCGGATTCAATGTACCGACCATTGGGGACGCAAGCTCCTATAGCTACACGCACACGGTAATTAAGTACGCTCCGGGAGCCTTGGAGTCAGCCTCGACCGTGGCTTCGCAGATTCAGATATCCGGTGGCGGAACACCACAGGTTCAAGAGGACTACTCACTCTCTGGGCCAATCGTGGACTTGATAGTTGGCTCCGACTACGAATCCATCAAGCAGCAATCGGCAAACAACGCTGGTTCAAGTAGTGAAGGTCAGTCCTCGGCCGGCACGGGAGTAACAACAACCACAATTCCTCCTGCAGCAGTCGAGCCGATTCCTTCATTCAACCCCGCTCCCTGCTAGTCGCCAGTGCCCACCTTGTTGAGTGGCGACTGAAATTAGCCCATAAAAACCTTTTGGGCCGGAGGCTATATTTAGAATCCGGTTCCAAGTGGAATGCACGAGTATTCGTTTTTGCGAATTTCGGTTTGCCACTTTTGATTTTCTCGCCTAGTTTTTTGGCAGGCATTGGGTGGAGTTGTAGGCAGGCCTAGTTCGATTCCCGTTCCTTTTTCACGTTTTTTGGAGTACTTTTCATCTCCGGGACGTGGCCACCCCTTTGTAGCGCAAGGCAGGTATTGATGCGGAGTACCGTTAGCAAAGAAGACTATGCAAGGCTTCTCGCTTGGCGAGTTGGCTTCAGGCGGTTCACGAAATGGAGCGAAATCCAAGTTCGTAGGGCTGGTATCACTCCTGCCCAACATCAGCTGCTATTGACGATCAAAGGACATGAAGACGTTCGGGGCCCTTCAATCGGTGAGGTTGCGGAGTACCTACTGCTTCGCCACCACAGCGTCGTAGGGCTTGTTGATAGGGCCTATTCGGCCGGACTGGTACAGCGTTCCAGCGATCCAGTCGACCACCGGATCGTCAGGTTGAAGCTTACGCCAGCAGGGGAGAAGGTTCTAGGACAGCTTTCCTCGTTGGTAAGAGAGGAACTTGAGAGGGTCGGTCCGCAATTCAACAGGCTTTGGAAGGGCCTGGATGGCGCGACGGACGACCGACGCGATGGTCAATCCGGTTCGAGGGTCGCTCAGAGGGCTATTCGCCGCTGATCGGAGAATCTTCGCAGTCGGCACCCATGTGGTCGTCAGCGTTTTTGTCGTCGTCGGAGATGGCGTTCAGGACGCTCCCCATTATTTGATGTAGTTCCGCTACTTGGACATCGTCGAGAGAGTCGAAGAGAAGCTTTCTTACCATCTCGACGTGCCCTGGGGCGGCATCTTCGAGGACTCTGCGTCCTTTGTCGGTTATGACCGCAAAGGTCCCTCTGCCGTCCGTAGGGCACGAAACGCGTTCGACCCAGCCGAGTTTCTCAAGACGATTCACGGCATGGGAGAGCCTGCTTCGAGAGAACACGGATCGTTCGGCAAGGTCGCACATTCTCACGGAACCGGATTCGGCTTCCGATAGTATGACCAAAATGTCATAATCTGAGCCGGAAAGACCGGACTCGGCTTGAAGCTGGCTTCCAAGCCGTTCAAAGAGCATTTGTGTTCCCTGTAGAAATCTTCTCCAGGTTTGCTGCTCGAAGTCGCTCAGCCACCTGGTGTTGGCGCCCAGTTCGTTCATTGCCATATTCGTATTCTAACGGTTCTAACGAAGATCTAGTTGAAATGTCTACTAAATTTGATACTATGATGTTAGTTGAACCATCAACTACTGAAAGGGTGAGTATTTATGAGCGCAAACCAGGATTCGGCGTTGCAGGAGTTGTCTACAGGCACTTGGACGGTGGACCCAAGCCACTCTGAAGTGACTTTCACCGTTAGGCACATGATGGTATCCAAGGTCAGGGGCCATTTTACCTCGTTTGAGGGCGAGATTGAGATTGCGGATGATCGGTTGAACTCCACCGTTAGGGCATCTGTGGACATGGCCTCAATCGACACCCGCGACGAGAACAGGGACAATCACCTACGCAGCCCAGACTTCTTCGATGTCGAGAAGTACCCCAAGATGGAATTCGCTTCCACCTCAATCAAGCCCGACGGCGACAATTACATTCTTTCCGGTGACCTGACAATTCACGGTGTCGCTAGGAATATCGAGTTGGAGCTTGAATTCAATGGCGTGACCGTACACCCTCAGATGGGTACCAAGGCAGGATTCACGGCGACTGGAGAGATCTCTCGAAATGACTTTGGAATCGACCTCTCAATGCCCTTGGATGGTGGTGGCGTGGTAGTCGGGGACAAAATCAAGATTACCTTGGAGATCGAAGCAAATAAGGCGGCTTGACCCGTGGCCGGCTGCGGATTGCAGGTTATGAGCATGGGCAGCCGAGACGTTATTTGAGCAATGGTTGCTGAGCTTATTTTTGAACGGTTGGGCAATGGCCCAACCGTTCAGCTCATGACTTAAGATCTTGAGGCACGGCCAGGTCATGAAGGATATCCGCTGCCTGGCGTGGTGCCCCAAGAGCGATTACGTGGCCGACGCCAGGTATGGTCACGAGACGCGAGCCGGGCATAAATCCTGCCAGACGCTTGGCGTTCTTTACGGGCACGAACCGGTCTCTTTCGCCGACGACTACTGCGACGGGCATTGAGATTCCGGACAGTCCATCCGAATAGTCCTCCAATGTGAATTGAACGGTGTCACGATCGGTGATGGGATCTGATTCCTTGTGGTGGTCCCTAAGTGCCCGGATGTGTATGAGGTTGGCCGGATAGTCGGCCATAATCCCTAGTATCACCAGTCCCAGCCTCGGCATAGAGAGGATGCGCTCCAACGATCTTGACCTAGCCAGAGACGTTGCAAACGCGACCAGCCTTGGATCCTGGCGCTTGTCGGTCGCTCCACTGGATATCAGCGCCACAGCCAGCGCCCGTTTTCCATGGGGTGTCGGCCCGATTGCCGAGCAATTTTCTACAAGCCACCTTTGGATGATCGTGGCACCCATGGAGTGACCGGCAAGAAGGCAGCCGTTGATATCCAATTTTTCGAGGACTTCGCTGAGGTCACGTGCGATTGCCTCTACCGTTATTCCCTCGGCGCCGGTTGTGGATTTCCCGTGGCTTCGTACGTCCATCATGATCACGCGGTGACCCATGGATGTCAGCTCACGTGCGATTGTTCCCCACGAACGCATGTCGGTCCCCCATCCATGAACCATGAATATGGGTACGGATGACTCGACTTCCGGTGGGCAGGACTTGACGCAGATGCTTGCCCCATCCCTCATGGTTAGGTGCACTTCGTCTCCAGGGGGAAGGCCGAAAGGAAGGCCGAAGGTAGGGTCGGGAACTTCCGACAGCTTTTCGAGAGCAAGATCGAGTACTCGATCGAATGCAAGCGCTCCAACTCCAATGGCCAATAATCGGACAGCCTTTCCGGCTTTGGTTGTTTTGCGTGCTCGACGGCCAAGAAGGTGCCGGCTCATGAGACCTCCCGAAAACTGGTCCGTGCTTCGGCGGAAACTCCGCAGATGAGTCTTGAGGCCACGTTCACCAGAGGTACCAAGCTGGGCTCATGAACCATCGAAATCGTGTCGGCGCTGTCGAATAGATAGGGCGGGGCACTCAGGAAATTGACCAGAGGAACTCCCTGGAGATGAAACATCCCGCCATCGGTCGGTGGATGCTCCATAAACACGTCAGGTGCGAAGATCATTGACCGCCCAAGTGATTCGGCCGCAATCGACTGTGCGGTCAGGTCCTCCAATTGAGACGAGTCGGACACGAACCACCAGCGGGTCTCCGGTTCGTCCTTTGCCGTGAGCCTGCCGTCTTGTATCGAACACTGCCTGGCTGCGTGTTCAAGGTGAATCGCCAGCACCGTATTTGATAGCAGAGACTCGTGCTCCCGCATAAATGCCTTGGTACCTTCCCCGCCATACATGTGGGCTCCGTGAAAGAGGAAGAGCAGGTTGTGCTCACGGTCCTTTCGCGGAACCTTCGACCACACCTTCGCCGCCTCCAAGACCATCGCAATTCCGCTCCCATCCTCTACGGCAGAGGCCCAAGGCGCATCGTGGTGAGTGCCTACAATCACCCAGCCATCGCCGGTCCCCTCAAGGACTGCATAGACGGTATTCGCTGTAGTTTCAGTGCAATCGGACTCGGTTTGCATCTCGATGTCGAGTACACCTTCGAAGCGGTGAAGCTCTTCCATCAAAGCCTGTCCTCCAGCTGGACTCAGCCACAGTCCTGGGGTGGGCCTGAATTTTGCATCGTAAGGGAGGTAATAGTCACAGGACTCCCAATAGTTCTCCCGGAGTAATCCGATGACCCCCAGTGCCCCTCGTTCGGCTGCAAGGTCGAGCACGGTGTGGCTTTCCAGAGTAAAGGGGAGCACTTTTGAGGCTTTGTCGAAATACCCGTCGGGATCAATGACCCGTTTTGCGATGGGGGCAATTTCCGATTCTTCGACTTCAGGCAGGTCTACTTGACGGAAGGCGATCTTGCCTGACGGCTCAGGATCGTCGAAATCCGTCAGCGGGCCCTGGAGCGGCCCATTTCTTCCGGAGACGCTTCCGGTCGGGGCGGAGAGGGGTAGTGGAAAACCGTCGATAACAAGGCCGGTGGAAGGCACTCTTACGGTGGCCTTGCCCGGAGTCCACATTACGATCGGGAACTCCTCTACTCGCACTTGGTCCATTCCCAAGCCCGAAAGCGTTGAGGCGATGAACTCAACAGTCCGGGCTTCGGCTGAGTAGCCGGGTCTGCGGACACCAAAAGAACAAACCTTCGTAATCGACGCCATCATCTCTTCGGCCGATGGCGTGGTCGGGATGTCCTCGAACTTCACCCTGCGATTGTACCGAGTGGGGTATCGCCGAACCTGGAAAGTTGACCGGCAAAGCTTCGCACCGGCAGGCCCACGGCGCGGATGGGACGATTTTGGGTCGTGTTGTTAGATTGATGGGGCGATGGATACCTACAGCCAGTCAGGCGTCGACTATGAAGTCTTGGACGCAGCAAAAAGAGAGGCGTTGTCCGCGGCCAGGGCCACCTCCGCCCAGCTGAAAAAACATGGAGCCGTAGCTGTCGAGGCATCGAGGGGCGAGCCGGCGTTCGTGTTCGAGCGCGCGGGTGCCAAGCTGGCGTTCGTATTGGAGACCCTGGGAACCAAGTCGTTGATTACCGGCCAATACGAAGCGGAGCGAGGTATAAACCGGTTTGCAGACATCGCCTACGACACCGTCGCCGCAGTTGTGAATGACCTTATATGCGTCGGTTCTCTGCCAATGGTGGTGAATGCCTATTTTTCCACCGGATCGTCGTCGTGGTACTCAAAACCCGAGCGGGTTTTGGAGCTTACCAAGGGCTGGGCGAGAGCCTGCGAGGACTCTTCGGCGACATGGGGTGGAGGAGAGTCTCCAACCTTGAAGGGTCTCGTAGCCGATGGTGAGATCGAGTTAGGTGGATCGGCGATCGGCTATGTGCCGGAAGGCCGAGATGCAATTGTGGGACAGGATCTCGCGCCGGGAGACGAGATTGTTTTGGTGGAGAGCTCGGGTTTGCATACCAACGGAGCTTCCTTGGCCAGAACGGTTGCATCGGGGCTCGCCGATGGCTGGGCTCACCGGCTACCAAGCGGAAATGAGTTTGGCTCCGCAGTTCTTACGCCTTCCCATATTTACGTTTGCCTGATGTCGAAAATCTTGGAAGCGGGCCTGCCGGTTTCCTATGTCTCGCACATCACGGGTCATGGGTTGAGAAAGCTAATGCGGGCGGATGCCGAGCTGACTTACAGACTTCACGAGTTGCTGCCGGTGCCTGAAGTTCTTGAGTTTATGTGTAAGGCATTGGAAATGGACGACTCGGAGTCGTACGGGACATTCAACATGGGCGTAGGCCTGGCCGTCTATTGCAGGCCGAAGGTCGCCAAGGAAATCTGTGAATTGTCCGCGGAATGCGGATTCAAAGCAGTCAGAGCGGGCACGGTGGAGGCCGGTGAGCGCTCCGTGGTTTTGGAGCCGGTCGGTGTGACCTATCGATCGGAGGACCTCAACCTTAGGTAGCGGGGGACGGCTAGCCTATTGGATTCATATGGGAGTGTTGACCAGCCAGAGCGAAGATTTCCCCAAGTGGTACCAAGATGTCTTGAACAAGGCAGTCCTGGCCGAGTCGGGGCCGGTGAGGGGGACAATGGTAATCCGTCCCTATGGCTACTCGATATGGGAGCGAATGCAGGCGGAAGTGGACCAGAGAATTAAGGCTTGTGGTGCCGAGAACGCCTACTTTCCGCTGTTCATCCCAATGAGCTATTTCGAGCGGGAAGCTGAGCACGTCGAGGGGTTCAGTCCAGAGCTTGCCGTTGTGACCCATGGCGGAGGTTCGAAGCTTGAGGAGCCGATCGCGGTGCGACCCACTAGCGAGACGGTGATAGGCGAGTATATGGGCCGTTGGATACAAAGCTATAGAGACTTGCCCTTGCTCTTGAACCAGTGGGCGAACGTCGTCCGATGGGAGCTGAGGCCTCGTACTTTCCTCAGGACGTCCGAGTTCTTGTGGCAGGAGGGGCACACCGCCCACATCGACCAAGAAGATGCCCGACGATATGCCGTCAGAATTCTTGAGGACGTCTACCACGATTTCATGGTTAATGTTCTGGCCATTCCGGTTGTCGTGGGTCGGAAGACGGCGAAGGAGAGGTTCGCCGGGGCAATCAATTCAATGACCCTTGAGGGAATGATGGGTGACGGCAAGGCTCTACAGATGGGAACATCGCATGAGCTTGGCCAGAACTTTGCGAAGGTGTTCAGCATCGATTACCTAAGCGACAAAGGGGCTCAAGAACTCTGTTGGACTACCTCTTGGGGGGTCTCCACCCGAATGGTCGGCGGGCTGATAATGGCTCACGGCGACAACAATGGTCTTCAAGTCCCGCCGGTTCTTGCCCCCACCCAGGTGGTGGTCATTGCGATTAAGGATGACCCCGAGGTGATCGAGACCGCGGGGCGGATCGAGGCCGAGCTGCGGGAAGCGGGTGTGAGGGTTCGTGTGGATACGCGGGTCGATACGTCCTTTGGCAGGAGGGCCACCGACTGGGAGCTGAAGGGTATCCCGCTTCGAATCGAAGTGGGCCCCCGGGACCTGGCGCAACAAGAGGTGACGATCGCGGTTCGAGCCACAGGAGTCAAGTCCAAGGCGTCTCTTTCCGGGCTGTCCAATAAGGTGTCGGAGACGTTGTCGGAGATTCAGTCCAAGATGCTCGCTTTCGCAATTGAAAGGAGAGACGAGCGGACGGCAGAGTGCTCCACATTGAGCGAAGTTGTCGAGGCGGCAGGTTCCGGCTTTGCCCGGATTGAATGGGACCTGGTCGGAGAGAAGGGCGAGGCGGAATTGGCCAGAAGTGCCATTACCGTCCGCTGTCTCCAGCGAAGCGATGGGAGCTTGCCTTATTCCGAGGACGAGCCGGGCTTGGTCGCCTATTGCGCTCGTGCCTACTAGTTGCGCTCTCGCCTATTGCGCTCGTGCCTACTAGGCATGGATCCCTAGCGATACCTTAGGATCTGGCAAGGCTTACTGGGCGGAACTCGGGTCCGCTTTCCCCATTGTGTCCCGGTAGCGTGCGAAGTGGGGCATAAGGCGCCAGATCGCCCCCACACCTGCGAGGCACAAGAGTCCGCCGGAGACTACCGAAGCCTCCGGTCCGACGAGTTGAGCGGCAGCCCCGGACTCAAAGTCTCCAAGCCTTGGACCACCGGTCACCACGGCGATATGGATTGCCGAAAGGCGCCCCCGCAGGTTTTCTGGGACCGAGGATTGCAGGATGACGTTTCGGAATACAGCGGAGACGACGTCTGCGGCACCTGCCAGCGCCAACAGTAAGAGAGCGGGAACCAACCAAGGGGAAAGGCCGAAAAGAGTGATTGCGCCGCCCCAGGCGGCAACTGCAAGGAGCACCGCTAAGCCTTGTCTATGGATTCGATGCACCCATCCGGTGAATAGAGCTCCCAGCAAGGCACCTGCTCCGGGCGCTGCGTACAAAAGTCCCACTGCCTCAGCACCGCCGTGGAACCTGACCAGCCCCAGTGCGGGGAAGAGTGCCCTCGGCATGCCGAAGACCATCGCGTCCAGGTCGACGACGAAGTTCGCCTGAAGCACCTGGCGCCCTTTGAGAAAGCCGAAGCCGTCGATGAGCGACTTCGCTCCCATCGGCTCCGTCCTCTCCGGTGGGTGTGACTTAGGGAGGGTGGCGATGATTGCGATCGACGCGTAAAAAGTGCCAACGTCCAGCCAGTAGATAAGGGATATGGAAAAGTGGCCAAGGAGAAGTCCGGCAACTGCCGGGCCGACGACGATTCCCACTTGGAGGAGAAGCTGCCAAAGCGCATTTGCCGAAGCAAGAAGCTCGCGCTCGACCATTGTCGAAACCAAGGTCCACCTGGTCGGCGAGTCGATGCCGGAGAAAGCTGCCGAGAGCGCTGTGAGGGCGAAAATCGGCCAAAGATGTGCACCCCACCCACTCGTATTCAATGCCAGCCCAGCGCTTGCCAGCCCCATGACGGCCTGGGCCGCAATTAGAAGTCGCCTCCTCTCTTTTGAGTCGGCGAGGACACCCCCGAATAGCGAGCCCCCAAGCAAAGGCAGGAGCTGGCCCATGCTGACCAGTCCTACGTCCAGCGATGAGTGTGTTATCCGGAATGTCTGATATGGCACGGCGACGGCGGTTAGCTGCGTCCCCAGGATATTCACGATCGAGCTAGTCCAAAGCCTGCGGAATGGGCCGGATCGCTTCAGGGGTTCCAGGTCGAGAAGGACCTTCGGTCTCATTGTGGGGAGATGGTATCCCACCGAAGGTAGGTCCGGGCACCTTTGGAGTCCGGGAAACCGGGGTATTGGAAGAAAAATCAAAAAGCTTTGGAGTTCGCTTGCCCAGTAACAGTCCTTGTTTCCGCTAAAACCCGAAATCCGCTGGATTAAATCCGGACCGTTTGAAAGGATCTGAGAGCATGACCGAGCGAAAGTTCATTCGTGCGGTAGCCCAAGTCTCCGGAAAAGGCCGGAAGGCCGGTTTGCTCTTCGCTTTGGTGGCCCTTGCAATCGCTTCGCCGCAGGCCCTTGCTGTTGCATTTTGGCCGCAACTCGGGTTCGCTTCGCCGCAGGCCCTTTCGTTCGCTTCGCCGCAGGCCCCGCAGAGCAATTCTGCATCGGGTTCTGTGGCCATCCGCCCTCATGTATACGGAGGGGGCGGAGTATTGGGATTTGGGGCTGTTTCCCAAGACCTACCTCACTCGACGGGGGTACGTCGCTTCCCTCTGTCGTTTCCGTAATAGCGGCCACTCCCACGGGTCACGGTTATTGGCTAGCAGGTGCTGGAGGGGCGATTTACACCGTGGGTAACGCCGGAAACGAGGGTTCTTTACGGGCATTGGGAGTTGTTCCGTACGCCCCGATTGTCGGTATGGCTGCTACTGCTGACGGAAATGGATATTGGGAAGTCGCACAAGATGGCGGCGTCTTTGCCTTTGGCGACGCGACGTACTACGGATCGATGGGCGGTGTGGCTTTGCAGCAGCCAATTGTCGGCATGGCGGCGAGCCCAGATAGCGGCGGATATTGGCTTGTTGCGGCCGACGGAGGCATATTCGCCTTTGGCGACGCCAAGTTCTATGGTTCGACCGGCGATATCAGTCTCCAGGCTTCAATCGTGGGCATGGCAGCAAGCCCGGATGGTAAGGGCTACTGGATAGCAGGCTCCGATGGCGGGATCTTTGCCTATGGTGACGCGGCTTTCGAGGGGTCCGCCGTCAACTTAGGGAATCAGATGAGCGATTGGAACGCACTGGTAGTGGGTATGGCGGCGACTTCGGACGGGAAGGGCTACTGGTTGGCTTCAGCCAACGGGAGCGTCTACGCGTATGGCGACGCAAAGTTCTACGGTTCGGAAGGCGGCCAGCTCCCTTCGGAACCAGTCAGCGGGATAGCGGCCCCAAGCGACGGAACGGGATATTGGCTCTTGGAGCCGGACGGGTGGAACTACAGTTTCAGCTCCCCGGCCGCTCCATCGCCTATCCCTCAGGCTGCGCAGATTGTCGCCTTGGCCGACTCTCAAATTGAAGCAAACCCCGATGCCAATGGGCAGTTCTGCAACCCGTATGGGCCGTGTGAGGCGTGGTGTTCGCTGTTCACAACCTGGGTGTGGCAGCAGGCCGGCATCCCGATACCTTCGTATGCGTTTACCGGCTACGTAGCCGACTGGGCGTCTCAGAATGGTGAGCTCTTGCCGCTGGGAGCTACCCCTGCTCCTGGTGACACGGTCATGTATGGGTATAGTCCTGATTTCGGGGAGTCGTTACATGTGGGGATAGTCGAGCAGGTATTTGCCAATGGCGCCATCGTCACGGCCGAAGGGGACTCGGGGCCGGACTTAGATGGTTGGTACTCGACGCTCATCAACGGTCCCTTTCTCCCTGGAGACCCTTGGGCGTACAACATCTATCCCGTGTACGCCTATGCGCAACCGGTCCCGTGATGGCACAGTGCCGTAATGGCGTCGCTATTGGCGAAAAAATCAGCGTAACTGCCAAGCACTGAGTCGCTGGCTGATCGTGGATCAGCCCACTAAGCCTTTGAGCGAGCTAATCGCTTATTTTGTATACAAGAGGCTTTGGAAGGATAAAGATCGCTGCGGTTTCCGTGTCCACTTCCGACTGAAGGGTCTCGTATGTGTTCAACAATGCGGTGCTTATTTTTGAAGTGTCTATCAAAGG
>DAIDIS010000171.1 GCA_027451785.1 Acidimicrobiales bacterium | reverse complement strand
TCCCTAACGAGAAGCAGGATCACTATTGCGACCGCAATCATGAAGCCTCCTGCCATGCGAAATGCAAGGTTCCAGGAGCTTGGGTCCGAAGCACGCCACGAAGTAATGACGGTCGATTTAATGGAAAGGCTGACCAGCGTCCCGAGCGTCACAATCCAGAATGTTGCCTTCACGGTGCGGGATCTACCGAAGGTTTCTGGCACAACCGCAATGTTGTTCAGGCTGAAGATGATGTTGCAGAGCTTTGCTACAGCAATTAATCCCAGGAGGGACCAGTAACCAGGAACGAGGGTGTAGCTCCAGGTGCAAACGCCCATGAGGAAGAGTCCCGTGGCCATGTGTGGAGATCGTCGTCCCAGGCGGCTGGTCGTGCGGTCGCTGAGTCTGCCAAGTACGGGAAAGGCGGCCCAGCCGATGAAGCGGTAGGCCGAGAGAGCGAGCGTGATCTCGATTGCACCTGATGCCCGGTGCGCAACAAAAAGCGTCAGAAGTACCCCAGAGACGGCGAGGTGTGCCCTGGGCCCGACTATTCCCAGAGAGAGGCCGATCAAGTTCCGGAGCCTGCTTAGAACTAGAGAGTTGTTGGAAAGGACTTCGGCTCCTCCGAAGTCTTCCGGTGCGGAAGCGCCCAACTCTGTTGTCACATATTCAATATCCCGCGGATTGGTTGACAATGCCACTCAAAGGCTCACCTGCTGTATGTCTGCGACAGTTCTCGGCGACCAGACTCATGAGTACGGGCGCAGCCAACTCAAAGGTATTCGCGCAATGCGGCGTTACCAGAACATTTTCCATCTTTCTGAGTGGATGATCTGCCGGAAGCGGTTCAGGATCAGTAACGTCCAGGCAAGCCCCAGCGATCGATTTTGCCAGCAGTGCCTCGACGAGGTCGTTCGTCACTACAACCTTGCCCCTGGCGACGTTTACCAGCCATGCGGAATGCTTCATCCACGAAAGAAAGGTTTTGTCTACGGCACCCTCGGTCTCTTTGGTAAGGGGAACGGCAAGAACCACCGCATCCGCTTTCCTGACGGCCGCTTCGGTCCTGTCATGCCCGACAACCTCGACACTCTCCAGCCCTTCAAGCCCTACGATAGGCCGTCCGGATCGTGACACGATTGTTATCCGGGCACCTAGTGGTATGAGCATTCGTGCCAGAGATCGTCCGATTCCCCCTCCACCCAAGATGACAACCTGCGTGCCCAACAAGGTTGCGGCCTCCACTGGGGAAGTGAGGCTGGAGCGAGCGTATAGGTGGAGTCCCCGATAGCCCGTAATTAGCATTCCAAGTGCAAACTCAGCCACAGCAGGTCCGTAGATATCCTTAGCGCACGTCCACGTTCGCTCGCTGTCCATGTAAGGCACAAACTCTTCGATGCCGGCAAAAATGAGCTGCACCCATCGAACGTTAGGAGCATCATTCAGGTAAGTAGCAATGTCTTGAGGTTGAGTTGAACACCACACGAGTCCAGTGGCCGATCCTGGATCCTTGGCGCGAGCGAGACCGGCAGCCTCAATTACGCCCGCAAGTGAATTGGCGACTATCCCCTCTGGGGCTAAGGCAATGGATGGGTCCAACGGCGGCGTGCTCGATTCCGTAGATTCGTCGTCGGACCTTCGGGCTGTATCCATTTTGCTGTCCTCCCTTGGGAATTGCGGACTATTTGAATTCTGAGAAGCGAAAGCCAACTGAATTCTGAGTACGACCTCGGTGCCTTCTCGGGCAGCTTCCTCGCTTCTCGATTATGTCAATCTCAGCCAGACCGGCTTCAATACTTACCCTTGATGCAAGTTCTGGTGGCTGACGTATGTGAAGCGGTCAGCTTGTGACACCGTGCTCTCGCCAGCCCCTGTGGTGACTCGAACATCTACGGACCCAGCATTGGCCATCGGTGGCGAAAGCGCCAAAATCAGCTTCGGTGAAATCTCGATAGCCATCGCTTTCTTTTCGCCAAAAGTCACGCTGGACATGCCCTTGAAGTGGTCCCCAACTATCAATACGAGCTTGTATCCCGAGGTGCTGCCTCGATTGGGGTGAATCGCAGTGACTTCAGGAGCGTCGGTCGCCGTCGGCATGACCTGTACCTCGGATGACGCAGGCCCTTGGCCTGATGAGTTCAGCGCACGAACGGTGAAATAGTATTTCTGATCATTCGTAAGGCCAGAGACGTTGTAGCTATTGCCCGCAATCGGTGAAGTATTGACTGGATTAGCCGATTCCTGTCCCGGCGACGTCCCTTCGTAGACGTCGTAGCCCAAAATTGGGCTACTTCCGTCTGATGTCGGCGCAGTCCAAGTAAGCGTCGCATGACCGTTTCCGGCGGTGCCCGTCAACGCCGTTGGCGCCGTTGGAGCTATTGCAGTCTGCGAGGTGTAAGCGACCAGGGTTCCATTGCTCGTGGGAACCAGCAACATTCCCTGGCCGATTGCCAATCCGGTTAGCGGCTGTGAGACATTTTGCTCATCGGGGCCAACGATTCCGCTTCCGGCATTTCCTGACCACTCGACTGCGCCGGTCGCCGCTGATAGCGCATAGATTTCCCCGCTTCCCGACCCTTCATAGACCACGCCATTGGAGACGAGGGGAGCGGAATCGAGTGAACCATCCCCAGTGAAACTCCAAAGGGTTGCCTGGTTGGCGGTGCTCTCCGCGGAGAGTGTGCCCCCGTTTAGAAAGAAACCTTTCGAATCCGAAAACGCCGGGATCGGACCGCTCGAAAACGTACCGATCAGGGAGCCGGTCGTGGCATTTAAGATGATGTCACCCTGAGAGTCGCGCACGTAAAGCTGATTTCCGTTGAGCACGGGAGTCTTGCCCCCGCCGCCCTCGCACGGACCTGAGTAGTGCCAAATCAATGCACCTGTTATCGGATTGAAGTCGTAGGTTTGCTGGCACGCGTATGAGACGTAAACCCCGTTGTTGGTGACAACCGGCGAGCTGTCGTCACCATTCATTACCGATGCCGTCCAAGCAACCGTGCCGCTGCTTTCGCTTACCGCGTAGAGAGTGCCTCCACTCCCCGCGCCGCCTACATATACATAGCCGTTGGCAGCAGTCGGAGCCGAAGAGAATGAATATTGCCCTGGTAGTTGCGTAGTCCAGGTACGCGCTCCTGTGGCTGCATCAAATGCTTGGAGTTGGCCGCTTCCATTGACGCCAAATACCTGGCCGTTGTCGTAAGTTAGAGCCGACCAGAAATAGCTTCCTCCGAGCGGCACCGACCAGGCGACTGATCCCGATGAGAGGTTGAGGGCTTCGACTGTTGTGCCGTAAGTGTTTGATGAGTTGTCCCCTTCCGTCACAAATGCCATCCCATTGGCAATGACCGGATACGACAAACTGTGACCAAATGCATGGGACCATGCTTCGGTCAGCGGGGGAGCAAGGGAGTCGGACTGGCTGCCGTCATGGAGCGGATTGCCCTGATAGGCAGTGGAAAAATCAGATCCTGCTGCCCAGGCCGGAAGTGCTGAAGTAACCGCACCGCCTGCCGCCGAAAGCGCCACCAAGAGAATTCCCAACTGACGCAACGATAAGTCCTTTAACCCGCGCACGAGGTTTCCTTTCAAATGTGATTACCGCCAGTCGCCTACCGAATCTCGACGGTGAAACCTCATCCTAACGACTTCACCATTGGTGTGCCCAGAAGGCAGGATTGATTCAATCGGCACACGCTTGTGATTCGCTATCCCTTACCAATCAAGGACGCGATTTTCCCTGCCCCATTGGTGGTCTTGGATTGTCACATAAATTGATCGATCTTTTCGGGGATGCCTTAGCGCGGTCGGGTTAGATCGTTAAGCCTCAGCTCATTGGTGCGTGCATTTTGGGCCGACTTTTACAGTTGGCTCTCGGTCTGT
>DAIDIS010000170.1 GCA_027451785.1 Acidimicrobiales bacterium | reverse complement strand
CATGCCCATTGCGCGCTGCAACTAAAGCAACAAATAGGCTCCCGGGGATTGGTCGACGACTATCCGTAGACAACCCTGAAAACACTTCGGCTTCGGACAGCAAGCCCCTACCCGGGGACTCGGTCCCGGCGACCCTTGTCGATCGTCCGACATGGATGACATCACAGCTCAAGTGGCCGGAAAGCTCGGAAAGCTCAAAAAGCAATGTGAAAAGCCTTCATAAGAACGCACTGAAACTATAATCCGATGTGTGCCTGGACTATTGCGCCTAGTGGTTCTCTACGGTGGGCAATCGGCTGAACACGACATATCGTGCATCTCGGCTTTGAACGTACTGAAAAACCTGGATCGAAGCCGGTACCAGATCTTGGCGGTGGGAGTCAGGAGGGACGGCACGTGGGTCTTGGACCCTACGGCGGTGAACTCCATCAGTCAGGAGGCCGCCAGCCTTCCCTCGCCGGATAAATGCGGCGTCCGGGTCGGCATCGCCGATATCTTTCCCGCCGGCGAGGCCACAGTAGCTTTCCCCCTTCTCCACGGACAAAAGGGCGAAGATGGCGCTATCCAGGGTCTTTTCGAGTCAATTGGAGTCCCATACGTGGGAGCCGGCGTCTTGGGTTCCTCGGTTTGCATGGACAAGGTTGCGGCTAAGTCGCTTCTCGATTCAGGACAGATCGCTCAAACCCCTTGGGAATGGCTACCGGCTGCACGGGCCGAAGTTCCTGCAGTTCGCGAGATAGCGTCCAAGCTTGGTTTTCCCATGTACGTAAAGCCCGCCAACTCAGGCTCGTCAATCGGGATCTCCAAGGTGAAGTCCGACTCCGGGTTGGTGCCCGCCATCGAGCTTGCCTCCAAGTACGACGATGCGATTGTTTTTGAAGCTGACGCCAACGCACGAGAGATTGAAGTCGCCGTCTTGGGAGGCATCGAGCCGAAGGCCTCAGTGCCTGGAGAGATCGTCCCCAAGAGTGGGTTCTACGATTTCGAGGAAAAATATCTTGCCGACAGCGCTGAACTGAAAATGCCCGCTGATCTTTCCGCCGGAAAAGCCGAAGAGGCCCAGCGCCTGGCAATTGAGGTTTTTCAGACTCTCAGGGTCGAGGGTATGGCCCGGGTGGACTTGTTCCTGCGCCCTGATGGACAGTTCCTCGTGAATGAAGTGAACACAATCCCTGGATTCACAACCATATCGATGTACCCGAAGCTATGGGAGCTGAGCGGCATAAGCCAAGGCGAGTTACTGGACGAGCTGGTGCAGATTGCAATCAAGCGTTTCGAGCGGAGAAGAGGCTTCCTGCTCCGCTGAGGCGGGCTCAGTCTGGGTCTGGCTCGGAACCATTGTCCTCGACTAGTGGAAATGAAAACTTGGGGATGCCAAGTCCCTGTTTCTTGGAGCGGTACATCGCTGTGTCAGCACTTGCGACCAGCCTTTCGGCGATTGCACCGGGACCTCCGATCGGACGTATATTCTCCGGTGGAATCGAGTTGCGGATCTCGCCCGTTGCATAAGTCGGGCAATAGACAGAACCTCCAATGCTTGCTTGGACCTTGAGGCTGACCTTCCCAAGGCTGACCGGATGAGCAAAGGAGCCCTGGACTCTCCTTGCGACACTGGTCAGATCCTCAATTCTGCTCAAGTCCTTACAGACCACCAAGAACTCGTCTCCACCTATCCTCCCAACAGTATCTCCCTCCTTCAGGATCGAGCGAAGGCGCTTACCGATCGTTCTCAATAGCTCGTCACCGGCAACGTGTCCATGCGTGTCGTTAACTTTTTTGAAGCCGTCGAGATCGACAAAAATGACGCCGAAGTTCTCCTTATCTTCGGCCACCTCGCTTTCCACGACACCCAGGATCGCCGAGCGGTTCAGACAGCCCGTTAGCTCGTCGAAGGTGGCCCGGTACTCCAGCTCTCCCCGCAGTCTTGCGCTCTCCGTAACGTCCATTACACAAACCACTACTCCGGAAACCGAGTGCTCGGGGCTGCCTGTGGGCCTTAGCGAGAAAAGACACCGGCTAATCGAGGAGGATTCGGGTTTATTGTCATTCCGTCGCTTTGAGCGTATAACGTCGATCTCAATATCGAACCCGTGTCCGGAATCCAAGCACTTACGGACCGACTCGGAAATCGAACTGGATGAAGCGGGTCCCAGGCCGGAAAGACAGTTGACCAAGTCGAGGTATGTGATCGGTGCATCCGTCTCGATAGGCCCAGCCAATGGGGGCATCGAAAGCATCTCTTGAATTCTCGTGTTCAGGTACGTGACCTTGCGCTCCGGATTGACGACCATTACCCCTATTGGGAGCGACTCTGTCAAATGACGAAGGAAATCCTCCCTTGCCGATAAAGCCTCTTGAGCTTCCATCTCGGCCGAGACATCAATCACTTGGATCATGGCGTAATTGCGAGTGGGGTGGTTCAGGTAGTTGTGCATCGTGACATCGGTCCACAGCCATGTCCCGTCGGACTTCCTGCGCCTTACGCGAGCATGTTGGGTCTGGAAGGTACCCAACATGGTCAGCCAGCTCTCGATTGCCCTACCTTGGTCATCAGGGTGAATCTGGTCGAGGACGGTCTTGCCGATAATGTCGACTTCCTCTAGACCAAACATCTTCAAGTAGGTCTGATCACAGTCGATGACCTTGCCGCTCTCGTCCTCGTACAGGGTTGCGAACCGGGTTGCTGCGACGTCATTTACTTCCGTAATCAACTCTGTGCCCGCTGATCCGCCTGGGCTGGTCAGTACGCCGAAAAACACCCCGAAACGCTTGCGGACATCAAAGAGGTGAAGGTCTGCCGACGATTCCTTTTTGGTCATCAGCCTTACCGGTCCAGTTACTTCGCCCAATTCTTGGGCTTTAGCCCATAGCTTCGCTACCTTAGACCGATCCTCGGAAACCACGATGTCGAATAGCGACCTAGCTTGGATCACGTTCGATCCCCAATAGGGCAATGTTGGGGGGATCGGCACGATCAGGCCCGTACCGGCAATCGCCGCTACCGGCGCGTTGACGTTAGCTCTCATGAGTTGTTCAAGATGCTCGGCCACTGAGTCTTCGCCGGATATGGGCTTGAGCGCGCGAGAATTCATACCTACCGCTTTATCGACAAATATGATTCGAACCTGAAAAGCTGCCGGTGAGGTGCGGCAGCGGATAGACGAGGTTACCCATTGAAGTATGTAGCACTCTTGAGAGGGATAAACGTCGGAAAGCGGAGGGTGCCCATGGCGTCACTTGTTGGCTTGTTCGGCGACCTAGG
>DAIDIS010000169.1 GCA_027451785.1 Acidimicrobiales bacterium | reverse complement strand
TTAGCCGGTTAGCTGGATTGCCTTTTGAACCTGGAAGTATTTATCACCTGCGGCGAATAAGGCTCTGGGGCCCTTGTCTTCGAAGGTTACGGCACGCTTGGCTTTAGAGCAGCACCGAGCAGCAAGTATCCGTAATCAGCCTGGAGACGACATAGGGATCCATGTTGGCGTTTGGCCTGCGGTCCTCGATGTAGCCCTTCTTGTCGAGTGCGACCTGCCACGGGATGCGGATGGAAGCGCCCCGGTCAGAGGTCCCGTAAGAGAACTTGGTGTAGTGAGCGGTCTCGTGCGCACCGGTGAGGCGTTGCTCAATGCCGACTCCGTAGTTGGTTACGTGTTCGTCGACCTTGTTGCCCAAAGCTTCGCAAGCGGCAATGATCACGTCCCAGCCGCCCTCTTCGCGCATCGGCTTGACCGAGAAGTTCGTGTGGGCACCTGCGCCGTTCCAGTCGCCCAGGATCGGCTTGGGCTCTAGCGTGGCCCATACGCCGAAGTCCTCGGCAATCCTGAAGAGCAACCATCGGGCCACCCAAAGCTGGTCACCGATCAATGGAGGCGGAAGAATGCCGATTTGGAACTCCCACTGTCCCATCATCACTTCTGCATTGGTGCCTTCGATGGACAGTCCGGCCTTCAGGCAAGCGGCTGTGTGCCTCTCAACGATTTCACGGCCGGGCATCTTGTCGCCGCCTACGCCACAGTAGTAGGGACCCTGGGGAGCCGGGTATCCATGCTCCGGCCAGCCCAGTGGGCGACCATCTTGGAAAAAGGTGTACTCCTGCTCGATTCCGAACCACGGTTCCAAGCTGGCGAACTTTTCGGCGACCTCTACGCAGGCCGCACGAGTGTTGGTCGGGTGTGGGGTGAAATCGGTGTGGAGGACCTCACACATGACGAGAATGTCCCCTGGCTCACGCAAGGGGTCTGGGCAAGTGAAGACGGGGCGAAGAACGCAGTCGGAGTTATTGCCTTCGGCCTGGTTCGTGCTGGACCCGTCAAAGCCCCAGATTCCAGGCTCCTTTCCGGTCTCGACGATCTTGGTCTTACTCCGGAGTAGTGGGGACGGATTCGTCCCGTCGATCCAGATGTATTCGGCCTGATAACTCATTTGCGCTCCTGTTCTCCAGCGGTCGGTCGAGTCGGTACGGGCCTTTCGACTAGCGCTGCCTGTAGCTAACTCGGAATGCAGGATGCCCGTTTGGCAAAACTGCAGGACTCGTGCCCGGAATAGTATCTCCTGCAGGCAATTCCGAGCCATTTCGAGTGTGTTAACGGTGCGTTAAATCGATCTGTGGGAGGTTTGGAAAGTTACTCCGAAACGTCTTTGCGTTATGAGCGGCCCCGCCCCAGGAGGGGCCGCGTTACCGACCGGGATGGCTATGCACTTGGTGGGGCGGCAATATTCGCCGTCGCCCCATGCGGATAGTACGTCTTCCAATTGGGCACGGAGGCGTAGCCGGTGGCCGACGGCCCCCAGCCTATGGCTGCGAGAAGGTTGTCTGTTATTTGTAAGAGTTCTTTGGTGACTCCAGGAAACGGGCCCGGAATCAGTTGGGGTGGAACCTGGGGGACGTCCATCAATTTTGAAATCCACCAGTTGGAGCCACTGGCGAAGACGCCCGCACCCGATGGCGCCGTATACCAGGTCACATCCGAAAACCCGCTTTTGCCGTGGCAAACGAGCGGCGAGTGGGCGAAGATCTGGACGTTGGAAGGGCTGTATTGGCCTGGCTGATAGCAGTCGTACTCGGACCCGACAACATGGGGCAATGCATCCCCTGTCTTGGCTCCTGTACCTAGGTAGAGCCAAGTGGTGGGGTCGGCCACCACCAAGGAGGCGTCGACCGGGTTTGATTGGTACATGTTGCCGATAAGGCTGCTTTCGGGGTCCGCGTCCGGTGCGCTCGGCCAATTCGTTGTGATATCAGCGTTGTCCACCCCGTATAGGGGATCGGAGTCGTCCTTGTAGCAAACCTGCCTGCGGTTCGGGCCGACGGGCGAGCTCTCGAATCGGATTCGACGGAACACTGCGTTAGCTCCCATGAACGCGAGATTGACGCCGGAGTCCCTGGCGGCGGTTGCGTTGGCACGCATGGCTGCCGACCAGTATTCATCGTGCCCAAGGCTCAAAAAGGACCGATGCCGTGTCAGCAGGTCAGCGGTCGTGTGCAAATCGACGTCGGTCGTGTAAGTCACGTCCAAGCCGAGCTTTTCCATGTGAAAGATCAACGGAAGTTCGTTTCCCAACAGGTCTGCGGCCCCGTTTGCCCAGGTATTCGGGTAGGGGCGATCGAAGGAGACCACTCGTGCCCTGTGCTCGAAATCCTGACCGTGACCGTTTGCTCCGTAATAGAGGCTATAGCCGCCCCAAAGGTTGTAAGCCTGCCACGTCGTGACGCTGTTTTGGACCACGTAAGCGGCCGTGGAGTAGGGATCTCTGAGCGTGAGGGGTACGAATTGCTGCTCGCCCCCATTGCCCACCAACTTGAGAAGGTAAACGCCTGGAGGCCAGTCAGAGGTGATGTCGAACTTGGTGGACGGAGCCCAATGGCACTCGACCATGTTTACCCCCGGGGTGAAAGTCGAAGGGGGTTGTCGCTTGCCCGGATTCTCGGGCCCCTGCCAAACGAGTCGGCCTCCGATGCCTTGGTACCAGCCGATCCGGTAGGCCTCTACGTGGAAGGTTTGGGCAGTGGTATTGACGAACAAAGTGACAGTGTCGCCCGGAACAGCGCTTACGCGGTCGGCGAAACCTTCAATGGCATGAGGGACTTGGCGGCCCCCCACCTGCCACTGGCTGGTTCCTGGCCTCAGGTTTTCCCTGGATACCCATGCAGCCGTGGGCAGCTTCAGCCCGTTGTCCAAGGTCGTCGAGCCGAATGCCGGATCCACCTTCTGGAGGTGGGTCAAAGTCGCCTTGTTGCGAATTGTGGCCGGAGTATCCCGACTCATCCCTATGGCCTGCCATGCAGCGCCCGCCAAAGTGCCCGCCGAAATGGCCGAACCTGAGATTATGCCTGCCTTCTTCAGGAAGGCACGCCGATTCATCTCTCGGAGCCGCGCGCGCTCTTGGAGGTAATCCTTCCGGTTCATGGAGGAGGATTTTAGTGCCCGGCGATATCTGCTTGCCGGGCGAGGCTATTGGACGGTGACAAAAATCTGTCGGGCAATCCGGTTAGGTACCCCAATTGTCTGCCCATGACCCAATGAGATTACGACCTTGCCCTCATCCCCCGATTCGACGCTCACAAGGGTTGCAGCCTTGCCGGGGAGGAAGCCGTGAGTACCTAAGTAGACCAGTGATTCCGTATCGGTCTCGATTTCCTCGGTGACTCTTTCGAGCCTCACCTTCGTTCCTTGAGGTAAGTCCACCAGACGGATTTGGCTCGAAATCTCCGCGTCGGTACCGGGTATCGGGTTGCCGTGCGGGCAGGTGCTTGGGTTGCCCAGGATAATCCTCAGACGTTCCTCCACTTCGTCGGAGATTACGTGCTCCCAGCGCCCCGCCTCCGTGTGAGCCTTGTGCCATTCCAGCCCTATCACATCCACCAGCAGCCTTTCGGCAAGCCTGTGCTTGCGAACCACCCCCTCAGCTACCTGCCTCCCCTGCGGTGTGAGCGAGACATGGCGTCCGACCTTGGAGATATAGCCCTCGGAGGTGAGCCTTTCGAGCATCTCCGAGACCGAGGGGGCGGAAATCCTCAGTCTCTGGGCGATGCGCGCCTGAATAAGAGGAGTTCCCTCTTCCTGAAGCGAATGGATTGCTTCCAGGTACTCTTCGATGGGTGGGTGGTATCCGTCAGGCATCGTCGTAAATCCTTCGATTGGAAAGACTCGGTTGAGCCGGAAGGACTTGGTTACAAGGATATGCCTACTTCGTAGCTCTTCTGGCTTGGTTGCGAAGCCTTCCTCGTATTTGCTGGTCGAGGACAACTTTCCTTAGCCTCACCGCAGATGGAGTCACCTCGACACATTCGTCGTCTGCGATGAATTCAAGGGCCTGCTCCAGAGACAAGCTCAAGTGTGGAGTGAGCTTCTCAAGTTCGTCTGCTGTGGACGAGCGGACATTGGTGAGCTTCTTTTCCTTTGTGGGGTTGACGTCCATCTCGTCGGCTCTGGCGTTCTCGCCGACAACCATTCCCTCATATACCTCGACGGTCGGACCGATCAACATGGTGCCTCTCTCTTGAAGCGACATCAATGCGTAGGTCGTGGTCGTGCCTCGACGATCTGCAACCATCGAGCCGTTCCTCCTGGTCTTCAATTCACCGTGCCAGGGTTCCCAACCGTCGAAGACGTGGTGGAGCATTCCTGTTCCGCGGGTTTCCGTCAGGAACTCTGTCCTAAACCCGACCAAGCCGCGAGCCGGTACCCGGTAATCAAGCCTTACCCAACCCGTACCGTGGTTGACCATCTCGGTCATCTGGCCCTTCCGGAGAGCCAGAAGCTGAGTAACGACACCCAAGTAGTCGTCGGGTACGTCGATGGTAAGCCGTTCCATCGGTTCGTGGATCTTGCCGTCCAATTCCCTGGTTACAACCTGAGGCTTGCCGACTGTGAGCTCGAATCCCTCACGCCTCATTGTCTCGACTAGAACGGCCAATTGCAGCTCACCACGACCTCGGACTTCCCAGGCGTCGGGC
>DAIDIS010000168.1 GCA_027451785.1 Acidimicrobiales bacterium | reverse complement strand
ACTGTCGGAAGGGGTCACTCGCGACACAATGATTTTCTTAGTCTTCAAGGGAGAGTCCACTTTGACAGCGCTAGAGGTATTCGGGACGGTATGAGCGTGGAGCTGATTGCAAGGAAACGGATCGAGATTTACTCAGGCAGCTCTCACGCCGAGTTGTCGGAGGAGATTGCAGCGCATTTGGGGGTAAAGCTCGGTGAGGCCAACCTAAGGGAGTTCGCCAACGGGGAGGTTCATTGCCGTTTCGGTGAGTCTATTCGTGGCAAGGACGTTTTTATTATTCAGACCCATTGTGCTCCGGTAAATGATTCGATCATGGAGCAGCTGATTATGATCGACGCGGCCAAGAGGGCATCCGCTAAACGGATCACCGCCGTGTGCCCCTATTACGGTTACTCTCGCCAGGACCGCAAAGCCACAGGACGTGAGCCGATCACCGCAAAACTGGTTTCGGATCTTTTCAAGGCAGCAGGTGCGACCCGGTTAGTCAGTGTGGACTTGCACTCCGGCCAGATTCAGGGGTTCTTTGATGGTCCGGTCGACCACCTTACCGGCATGCCCGTACTTGTCAATTATCTCCGTGCCAATACGACTCCCGACAACCTGGTGATCGTCGCACCCGACGCCGGAAGGGTAAAGGTTGCGGAGCGATTCAGCCAGCATCTCGGTTGCGACCTGGCGCTTGTCCACAAGCGCAGGCCGAAGGGAAGCATTGGAGCGGTGGAAGCGAGGCACGTTGTTGGTCCCGTCGAGGGCAGGTTATGCGTTCTGGTGGACGACATGATTGACACGGCGGGTACGATATGCGCCGCTTCCGAGTTGTTGAAGGAGCATGGCGCCAACGAGGTCTGGGCTATGGCCACCCATGGGGTCTTTTCAGAGCCTGCACTGGACCGTCTCAAGGCTTCACCGCTATCCAGGGTTGTCGTCACGGATACTCTGCCTTTGGACGAAACGAGAAGGATCGACAAGATGGAGGTCCTGTCGGTAGCGGGAATCATTGCGGATGCTATTGATGCCGTATTCGCCGACACTTCGGTTTCCGAGATCTTCGGCGGAGACAACCTGTCCTAATTGCTTGAGCGCTCGCCGAAAGTACTTGGCGGGGCTTGGCGGGAGGCCGGTGGTGTAGTCTGCGTGCCGACGGCGATGTAGTCGTTTCGCAAGAATGTTGAACTTGTCGTAAAATCTTGCGTCTGATCATTCCGATTTGCAGGAGCAGGTAATCGATGCCCGATATTTCGATCTCAGTTCAATCAAGCCGCGACATGGGCACGCGTCCTGCACGCCGGTTGCGCCGAGAGGGAAAGGTCCCGGCCGTGATCTACGGTCATGGGATTGAGCCGATCCCGGTTGCTGTTGAGACGCGCGCTTTGAGGTCTGCACTTACTACCGCTGCGGGACTGAACGCGCTTTTGGAGCTGGACCTAGGTGGTGAGAAGCATCTGGTATTGACCAGGGAAATGCAGCGTCATCCGGTCAAGGGGTCCGTGTCGCATGTGGACTTCCAAGTTGTCCGTAGGGACGAGCAGGTTTCCGCAGAAGTTCCGGTCAGCATTGTAGGGGAGGCTACCAAGGTCGATCTGGCGGATGGCATGGTTGACCAGCAGCTTTTCACTTTGAACATCAAAGCTCAACCATCGAAGATTCCTTCGGTCGTCGAGGTGGATATCACGGAAATGGAAATCGGCGATTCCATCAAGGTGGCAGATATCCCGCTTCCGGACGGTGTTGTTGCGGACACAGACGGAGAGGTCGCCGTGGTTTCCGCTCTTGCTGGGCGTGCAACCAAGATCGCTGCAGCCGGTTCGGGAGAAGGAGCCCAGGGAGCTGAAGGCGGGGCCGGTGAAGGCTCGGGTGGAGAGTAGCGTCGACTGCTGAGTTCGTAGTCATAGGCCTGGGTAACCCGGGAGACAAGTTCGAACGCACCAGGCATAATGTCGGTGCGGAAGTGGTGCTCAAGCTTGGAGAAAGAGCAAGCGCCCCGCTAAAGAGCGACAGGCGGATGCGAGCTCTCGTTTCGCTGGCGCGAGTGGCGTGCCCTGGATCGCAAGTTGGAAACGTATCCTTGGCGCTGGTTTTCCCTCAGACGTATATGAATGAATCGGGCTTTTCGGCAAAGGTGGCATTCCGTCGCTACGAGCTGACCCAGACGGATCAAGTGATCGTTGTACACGATGACTTGGATCTGGCTACCGGGACGGTAAGGATAAAGAAGGGCGGGGGATACGGCGGTCATAATGGACTTAATTCGGTCGGCACTCATCTTCGCGACAATGGCTACTTGAGGGTAAGAATTGGGATCGGTAGGCCACCCTCAAGGGAGGCAGGGGCAAATTATGTTTTGTCCCGAGTTCCAAAGGTTGAGCGCGAATCTCTCGACGATGGGGTCTCAAGGGCGTGCGAAGCCGTGATTCGAATCGTTTGCGACGGCGTGGATCGTGCGATGAACGAGTTCAACTCGAAATGATGGAAGAGTCGGGGCTCATCGGGAGGTACCCGG
>DAIDIS010000167.1 GCA_027451785.1 Acidimicrobiales bacterium | reverse complement strand
GACAAGGTCATAATCGAAGCAAAGGTGGCCGTAGGCGCAGGGGCAGCGGGCCACATTTTCAACCTAGGGCACGGCGTCCTGCCGGAGACCAATCCGGACATCCTCAAGCAGGTTACCGAGACCGTACACGCGGGCATCGCGACCGACGGCGGAAGTTGACCGGACTCAACAAACCTACGATTGAGCCGAAAATGCAATTACCAGCCACGGGTAGACCACGATGACCAGCTCAAATAGTCGACATGGGGCAAACCTCGGGGTGGTTCTCATGTCACACGGAACGCCCTCCCATATAAGCGAGGTCGAGAGCTTCTATACGTCAATCAGGAGGGGGAGCCCGCCCACTTCAGACCTTCTGGCCGAGTTGGTGGCCAGATACGAGGCCATTGGGGGCCTTTCCCCCTTGGCTGCGATTACGAAAGACCAAGAGGAATCCGTGAGGAGGGCGATTCGTGCCTCCCTGGAAGACGGATCTCTGTCCGGCCATGGGTACTCGGAATTCGAGTTGGTCTCCGGCACCAAGTACTCCACGCCCACTATTGAAGAGGCAGTCTCGAGCCTCTCAGGTCATCGGCTCGACTCCGTAATTGGGGTCGTGCTCTCGCCTCTATACGCCTTCACCACTACTGATTCGTATTTCGATCGCATGAGGATGGCATTGAGTGAAGGCACCGGGCTTCATTCGCAATTTGTGGAAAGTTGGCATACTCAGCCCGCATTTATCGATCTGTTATCTCAAAACCTGAAAAGAGCAATCGTTGAGTCGGGCCACCCGCCACACGACCTGCAAATAATCTTTTCCGCTCACTCGTTGCCTTTGATACCGGGGATTGACCCGACCAAGCCGCCAAGGGGAGAGCCTTACCAAAGCCAACTATCCGAGGTAGGCACACTGGTGGCGACAAGGCTCAAAAAGAACATGCAAATGACAATTGACAACGGATGGTCGATTTCCTTCCAGAGTGCGGGCCGGACGAGTCAGGAGTGGATCGGCCCAGACGTGCGGGACAGCATCAGGCTGGCGGCAAAGAACGGGGCCAAGGGAGTCATCGTTTGCCCGGTTGGCTTCACCGCCGACAATCTTGAAACGCTGTATGACATTGATATCGAAGCCAGAGCGGTTGCGAACGAAGCCGAAATCGAACTATTCCGCACCGAGTTGCCAAACGGCAGCCCGCTATTGGGCCTAGCCATAGCGGACGCGATCGCCGGTGAGCTCGCCCGGGAAAAGTGACCTTGCCGGAGAAACCGGAGAGACCGGAGAAACCGGAGAGATTGGAGAGACCGGTGGGGCCGGAAGGATTGGAGAGACCGGTGGAAGATAGTGGCATGGCTGGAAGCCACTACGACTACATCGTCGTTGGTGGTGGGGTCACCGGCCTGGCCGCCGCCTGGGAACTGGCCAAAGCCACCCCGGGAACACGTCGCGCACCACCCAAGGTCGCAGTAATAGAAAGCTCGACGCGCTTCGGCGGGAAGATCGGAGTCGGCGAGATTCAAGGAGTCCAAATCGACTTGGGTCCAGACGGATTCATATCCAGAGGTAGAGCCGCCACAGACCTGATGGCTGAGCTGGGAATGAGCGATCCCGTCGCACCTGTCGCCCGCGGAGCTCAGATTCTCAAGCGTGGAGTCCTTCACCCTCTTCCGGGCGGCCTCGTGGGAGGTGTGCCATCCGCCGTATTGCCTCTCCTGCGATCGGGTCTGATCGGTGCCCGGTCTCTCCCCAAGCTGGCCAAAGAGTTGGCAGGTCTGGGTCCGATTTCCCCACCGAACGATGTCTCACTGGGGCAAGTCGTCAATGCCCGATACGGCCACGAAGTGAATACTTGGGTGATCGAGCCTCTTCTTGGCGGCATACATGCATCCTTGAGCACTGAGATTTCCGCCGAGCTCACGGCCCCTCAACTCTGGAATCTCTCAAAAAGTCGCCACAGCGTAATGAGAAGCCTCAGGCGAGCTCAAGCCTCGCAAACTTCCGACTCTCGTGGTCTAAGGCCTATGCTCGCCCACACTTTTCAGAGCCAAAAGAAAAAGAGCGCCGCAAAGCTACCGCCCATGTTCCTTTCGCCAATGGAAGGGCCACATGCGATCATCAATGAGCTTGTCTCCGCCCTGACCAGGTCAGGCGTTGACCTGATCGGTGGAGCAAGGGTCGATCAGGTCGGTAAGCCGGTCGATCTGGTCTATAAGACAGACAACGTGCCTGGGGCAAAAGCATCCCCTCATGGCCCAGGAATATGGCAACTCTCACTACAAGACGGCAGGCGACTCACAGCCACTTCAATCGTCTTGACCACTCCGGCATTCGAGACTGCTCGGCTGGTTTCAAGCCGCTACCCGGACGCCGCCCGGATTTTAAACACCATCAAATACAGCCCCGTTGCCGTCGCCACCTTCGCATTCCGAGGCGGCGGCTCTCGGGGAGACTCCCCGTTCCCGGTCACCGGCCTTGCCAAGACGAATGGATCCGGCTTTCTGGTTCCAGCGCCCGAGCAAATGCTTATGACCGCTACGACTTGGCTGTCGCGCAAATGGGAGCGCTACCAGGGGCAAACCGTCGATGGTCAGCCCTTGGAGCTTGTCCGGGTGTCATCGGGACGAATGAGCGACCGTAGGGTCAATGACCTGGACGATGCCGAACTCGCGAAGATGCTCCATGCAGAGCTATGCACCGTGCTTTCCGCGGCCGGCCATCAATCCCCGGAGACAATCCCCTACTCCTGGCACATACAGCGCTGGGAAAAGGGCCTTGCCCAATATGAGCCTGGCCATGGGGAGAGGGTTCGCCTTGTCGGCAAGTACCTTAGGTCCTCCTACCCCCCCGGCTCCACAGACGGTATTTTCGTCACCGGCGCAGCTATGGGTGGGGTCGGGATTCCGGCATGTATAGCGAGTGGCAGGGATGCGGCATCCAAGGCCATCGAATTCGTCGAGGCCAATGATCGCCGGGGGAACCCTTGAAAAGGAGATACTCATTGCTGGGGGCTTTTGGTGCGGGCCTGGTGGCTGCGCTGTCTCTTCCCCCTCTCGGATTTTGGCCAATGGCCGTGGTTGGCCTCGGTGCGTTTTACTCAATCGTCACGAGGGTCAACCTGGCGCAGCGGCTCGCGGTCGGGGCCGCATTTTCGGCCGGCTTTTTCGGATTCACTCTCTGGTGGATCATCAGCTTCAACCTCGCCGGGTGGTTCCTCATGATCGCCATGGCGGCCACCTTCATCTCGATCGCATCCGGCTTCGTGCCTAACCGGTCATCGGTGCCAAGCAGACTGACAAGAATCGCCGGTTTTACCTCAGCTTTGGCCCTTGCCGATGCTCTCCGCTGGTTGTGGCCGTTTGGGGGTGTACCCGTCGGTTCGCTGCCGCTGGGACAAGCCGGCTCGCCTTTATCCCCGACGGCGAGGGTGGGGGGCCCGGTCCTTCTCGAAATCTGCCTCTACGCGAGCTCTGCTGCTCTTGCGGAATTGACGGATTTTCTCATTCGTCCACGAAACGGCCCAGTAGCAAGGATTCCGGGCACAGTGGCAAGGATTCCGGCAGACGGCCCCCACGATGACTTACCGGGGCCGGAACCAATTCCCCCACCTTCACTACCTTCGCCGGCCAGGAGCATTGGAATTGCCCCAGCGGCTGTCCTCTTGGCGGTTACGGCAATCGTGGCTGTTTCGACTGAGGCGCCGACGGGGGGACCCATATTCGGCAAGCGACTGGTAGCCGTTGTCCAAGGTGGCGGTGTTCGAGGACTCAGGGCGATCAACTCAGATGCCGAGACCGTGTACCTCAATCATTTGGATCCAACGGAATCCCTCAAAAAGGGTCCCTCATTAATCCTCTGGCCCGAAGACGTTGTGGCGCTCGGTGGGCCAATCAAAGGCTCTCCTCAAGCAGCCCAGCTTGGCGATATCTCGAAACGCATGGGGGCTACGTTGATCGCGGGAGTGACCGAGATAGTGTCAGCCACGCAATTTCGCAACGCTGCAGTGGCTTTCGGGCCGTCCGGGCGAATTATCGGGCGGTACGACAAGGTGCATCGGGTTCCCTTCGGCGAGTACGTGCCGCTCAGGTCGCTTGTCCGCCATTTCGTGAACCTGTCGGCTGTACCCCGAGACGCCATCCCAGGGAAGGGACCAGGGATTCTTCGTACGCCGGCGGGGAACTTCGGCGTCATGATTTCCTTTGAGGTGATGTTCCAGAACCGGGCCAGAGCCGCCGTCGAAGCCGGCGGCGAAGCCTTCTTGGTCCCGACCAACGACTCGTCCTACTCTTCGAGCCAAGTTCCATCTGAAGAGGTCGCCGGAGACAAGCTGAGAGCCATCGAAGAAGGAAGATACCTGGTGCAAGCGGCCCCCACCGGCTACTCGGATTTCATTTCCCCGACCGGAGTCGTCCTTTACCGCTCGCAACTCGGGAAACAGCAGGTGAAGGAGATCTGGGTGCCACTTCTCAAAGGAAGAACGTGGTACTCAAAGCTGGGCGATATGCCATTTGATGTGTTCGACGCCGCGATCTTTGCCTTGTGTTCCGGATTGGTACTGTTTCGGAGGAAAGGCATAGGAGCATGAACAAGCAAATAAGTGTCTACGAAGCAAGGCATACGAGCGAGTCGCTCTTGGTTGCCATAAATAGGCTCCTACCCCAACTTTCGTCGTCCGCTCCGCCGATGACGTTCCAAGAGCTGGAGGAAATTGTGACTTCGCCATGCACGCACCTGCTTGTAGCGCAAAGCGGAGACGATGAGACTTCCGGCCCACCTTCCATCGTCGGCGCCCTCACCCTGGCGGTGTTCACCATACCCACCGGCATCAGGGCCTGGATCGAAGATGTCGTCGTAGACGAGAGCGCAAGGGGCATAGGAGCCGGAAAGCTCCTGGTGAACGAGGCACTCGGCTTGGCGGGGATGCTCCATGCCCGGACTGTCGACCTCACCTCACGCGAGTCTCGGGTGGCCGCAAACGCCATGTACCAGGCAATCGGGTTCGAGAAGAGGACAACCAACGTCTACCGGATGGCCCTTTGAGTCCGGCCTTCCCAGTGGCTCCCTTTCCAGTGACTTCCAAGCTCCGTGCAGCATTTGAATCCTGCCGGGATTATTTTGTTAAGAGTCGTCGGAGCGGGTACCCGGCAGGGCACGCCGGGTCGTAATATCCAATAGGTTTCTTGCCGATATGGAATTGGGTCAGCTTGCTACCCAAGCAAGGACAGTGCAGTTCGCAATAGAGAGGGCCGAAAGTGGCAGACACCGTTACCATCACTGACAACAGGACAGGTCAATCGGTAGAAATTCCAATCGTCGACGGTGGCGTAGCCGCCGCTGAATGGCGCAAGGTTCTGCCTGACGTCTGGTTCTACGACCCGGCGTTCATGCAAACGGCGGCGTGTTCAAGCTCGATCACCTATCTCGATGGCGACGCTGGGGTCCTACGCTATCGCGGTTACCCAATTGAGCAGCTCGCCGAGCATTCCACCTATCTCGAAGTCGCCTACCTGCTCTTGAACGGTGACCTTCCCAACGCACAACAGCTTGAAAGCTGGAAGCACGAAGTTACCCACCACACCTTTATCCATGAGAACGTGAGGAAGCGCTTCCTTGAAGGCTTCCACTACGACGCCCACCCAATGGGAATGCTGGTTTCGGCAATTGGAGCGCTCTCGACCTTCTACCTTGACGCGAAAGATATTTTCGACCCAGACTCCCGTCGCAAGCAGATTGTTCGCCTGATCGCGAAAATGCCGACCCTGGCAGCAGCGGCCCACCGTTTCAGCGTCGGACAGCCTTTCGTCTACCCTGACAACTCGC
>DAIDIS010000166.1 GCA_027451785.1 Acidimicrobiales bacterium | reverse complement strand
CAGTAGCGGTAGTCCCAGTTCCTGCTACCCCCAAGGCTCTCCGGGAGCGAAGTCGTCGCGGCAGCCACAATCCCGCCTGTCGGAGCATAGGTAAGCGCCTTCAAGGTAATCAGCGACCGGACGACCGATTCACGGTACTCGCCCTTGTAACTGCATACACTCGCCCAATCCTTCCAGCTGTTGGTCGTCTCTCGGAGAGCGTACGTAGGGTTTACAGGCTGTGAGGGAGGTTGGTTGGACGGATGCCAGCACAAAACGAACGGAACGTCCTGCGCGGCTTTGATGGTGAACTCCGAAACACTCGTCAGGTTCCGGCCTTCAACATCGACAGGCGTCCAAAGATCGACCGCGTCCGGTCCCGCGATTGCCGAAAGCACTCCGTCCACGCCTTTCACCCACGGAATCACCGATCCGTAGTCAAACCTCAGGACAAACTGCATCAAAAAGTCGACTTCGCCCTCAATCCCTTCGACGACTCGAACGACATTGGGGATTTCATCCCTCAGCTTCATGAAGTCAATCAGCTTCGCCTTGCCGGTCTCAGTCTCGAATACCGTCTCCAGAACCAACGAGTCCTGGCGGTAGGAGCGAGTCACTTTCTTAGGCGTTTGAACAGGAGCTATCTTCCAATAGCCGTTTTCGTCATTCCCTAGAAGTTTTGCGAAACAGGCGGCGGAGTCGAACCTGGGCAGGCAAAGCCAGTCCATCGAACCGTCCAGGCCGACCAGTGCCGCCGTATGGGTGTCCCCGATTACTGCATAGTCTTCGATGCGGAGTGCCATGCGCCCTTTCTGGAGCCTCGGTCGCACTCGAGTCGTGGACCTAGCCCAAATCTACCAATCAGCAGCCCTATTGGTGCGCCGGGCAGATCGGCTTATAGGCACACCAATTACATAGCGGGCCTGGCTTGGGCTCAAAGAATTCTTCGTCAAAGTCCTGGTTAATCGAGGCCCAGGTTTCTTCGACTCTCTCCTTAGCTTGCGCAATGGCAGTGTCTTCGACTTCTGCGGCAATCTCTTCGGAAGCCTTGATGTACAAAAGCCTCACCCTGTCGACATTGACACCACTTTCGGCAAGGATTGCTGCATAGAGGAACGGCTGCTGCAAGGCTTCTGAGCGGTAACGCCCCGAGGGGACCTTGCCCGACTTATAGTCACTGACGATCGTCGAGTCACCGGCTCGCTCCAACCGATCGACAATTCCCCGGACCATGACATCCCCGATTGAGGCTCCGACTTTCCGTTCCGTACCCACCACGTCGACCGTTGCGGGATCCTCCATCGCGAAGTAGCCCTCAATGCCTCGCCAGGCTTCCCAGCGAAAATCCTTTGCCGAAGCCTCGTCAAGCCCCAACCTCTTGAAGTCCCTGCCTGACTCGAATCTTCCCCAGTTCGCCCGGGCGATCCGACGGGCGCTCTCCGCCTCCCTGAACTCAGGAGCGAGCTTCATTAAGTCTTCCAGCACCGAGTGGGCAAAAGTGCCGATCAGGGCCTCCTTTCCAGGTGGGTCGGGAAGCTTGTCTATCTTCGAGTACTCAAACCGCTTCGGGCACGACCGGTAGGTGGAGATGGAACTGGGTGAAAGAGACTGAGGCAGCACTCTCTCGGGAGCCATACCGCCTTTCGCCTCAACAAGATCATTCGGCACTTTAGCGAGCTTATTAGCTGACTGTGACCATCGGATCCCAACGGGCCGCACTTTAAGTAAGAGTTCGACTTTAGTTTGACCACCGAACGTGCCGAAAAAGAACTGGTGCCGGTTACAAATCGTGTGATGTAACGCCGACCCCAGGGATCGACGCAGCTCATGACCGGACGCAAGCAGGGACTAATTGGAGGGTTGCCATGACGGTTGAGGTGCTTTTGGCATTGAACTTGGCGGTAATGCTCGGTTATGTCGCGTACCAGGTCAGCGCCTCGGTCTCCGCCAAGAAAGAGCGGGAGCGCCAAGAGTTCGAAGAGATCGCCGATATTCTGGGCCTTTCTCCGGTTGATCTTCGGCTTGTCACCCAGGTGTCTCCGGTTCATTCTCTGGGAGAACCGGGAAACGATACCTATTCGCACGCTGCATTGAAGGCCGACAGGCGTGCGGCGTGGCGTATTAGGTTGCACCGCGCAGGCAAAGGCACTGGATTCTCTCCGGAATCAGCCCAGCCTCTTGCCGAAATAACGCCGATCTTCGGCAGGATACGCCAAACGCAGGAACGCCGGTCAAGGCTTTCGCACCCAGCCGGCACCTTGAGACATAGGCTGGAAAGCCAGGACACCGGGGCCTAGATCCGAGGTCCTAATCAGGCTCTCGGCTTCTGCCCGATGGCAACGAGCCTCGCGTTGAACCGATAACGCTCGCATTGAGGCTCGTTCTCGATCTGTTCGATGAGAGCCGTGAACTGCGCATCCGACATCTCTCCGCTTGAGACAACCCGTTCGCGTGCCTCTTTCATCTGCTCAATAACAAAAAGCCTCTCGGGGTCGTTCTCAGTCTCCACGAAGTGCCTGGCCTGTGGAATGGCGAAGACCGACTGGATGGCAAATCCGCTCTGCGACAGATAATACGAAAGTTTCCTTCCGATCTCCCTGTCACCGCCTTGAGCCCTCTGAACGTTCCCGATCGACCGAAACATCCTCGAAAAGGCGTCGGAATGCTCTGGGTATGAGACAAACAATTGGTCGTCCAGGTCGCTCATGCAAATGATCGCTCCGGGCTTGGACGCCTGGAAGAGAGAGTCTGTGGCTGCTTGTGGATCTACGAGAAACTGAAGTACTTCCCTGACGAGAATTACGTCAAAACTTTCCGACTCGAGCGAGAGGTTCGCCAGGTCACCCAGACGGAAATCCACTTGCGACGTGGAATCCAAAATCCCTTCCGACAAGAGCGCTTCCCTGAATCTCTCGGCAAAGGCGATGTATCGTGACTCGATGTCAAACCCCACGGCGTCTATGGTCCTTGTGGTGGCAATCTCCAAGGGAACCAATCCCGAACCGGTCCCCACATCCAAGAACCTGCCCCCCTCCGGCAGCGGCAGCACTCCCAAAAGCGGTCTCCAAAGCCGGTGAAGTTGGTGGGTGTATTGAAGCATCAGCCTGATCGATTCGTCTTCCACCGAAGAGGCAAGCTCTTCGTATACCTCGTCGAATCTCTGCAGAATCTTCGCTCTGCCTTCCTGCAAATCGCTCATCCTAGGCTCCGATCGCCACAACCGCCGCAGTTGGGGTTACCCTGTGCGACATTAGCGTCTAACCATTCGACCCGCGATGATCGGCCTATGTCAGCGAGCTACTAAAAGAGAGGCATCCAGCGCGAATTACGCCCAATAACCCTAAGAACCTAAGAAACCGACCCGAAATTGCGAGCGGATCCAAAGGCATAGACGTTCCCTACGTCGTCCGTTACCCAATATCCGTTCCCTGACCCGGTCGCGGTACGAGCCTGCAATTGGGAATTGAACGTCGATGTCGCAAGGGATCCGAAGAAATGGGCGTCACCGAACGAGAACACTCCACCGTCGGAGGCAATCAACCAATAACCCTGTCCGTCGGACGTGGACGCAATGCCCACAATCGGCTTCACCAGTGGGACCGCACCCATCGACCCGTAGAACTTTGCATCGCCGAACGAGAAAATCCCGCCGTCGGAGGCGACCTCCCAGTAGCCCTTGCCGTCAGCCGTAGAGGCTATGGCAACTATCGGCTGCGCTAGTGGTTGGCCACCCATCGACCCGTAAAACTTTGCATCGCCGAACGAGAAAATCCCGCCGTCTGCCGCAATTTCCCAGTAGCCTTTGCCGTCGGCTGTGGAGGCTATGCCCACAATCGGCTGCGCTAGTGGCTGGCCGCCCATCGACCCGTAGTACTTTGCATCGCCGAACGCGTAAACACCGCCAGCCTGGGAGGCTATCCAATAGCCGCCTCTGTCGGGTGTAGTCGCCATCGACGAAACAGGGCTACCAATGCTTCCCGCCAGGTAAGGCAGCTCTGAGCTATAGGAAAAGTCCGGTGCGGCAGACTGCCCGGTCGAAGAAACCAGCAACAAGGTGTAGTCCGTATACCAAGATCCACCGAAGGCGGCTCCGGCGCCCATGACCAAGGTCCCACCGTAACTTCCCAGAATGCTGTTGCGGTGTGCCCAACACCCCGGGCTGGACGGCGAGCCGCAATCGGTGTTCGATCCTCCGTACCCGTCGTCGTACATCCACTCATAGTCGGCTGCCAGGGGATTGGGGACGTCCCCGGAAAAATCTGAAGTCCAGCTCTGGACGGATTGCCCACCACTAAGGGTCGTCGAGCCAGTATTGATCGAAGGGTCGATTCCTCCCGCCTGAGCCGCCGACTGAGCCACGGAGTCGAGAACGGGGTCCATCGACGAAAATGGAGGGAGGCCTCTTGCCGTTCTCTCCAAATTGACCAGGACAAATAATTGCTCCTGGACGCTTAGGCCACCCCAATTCGAAGGGAGTTCCATTGGGCCTACGCCTTCGGCACCCCTCGCAGAGTTGATGTCGCTCAATAGACTTTGCTCGCATCCCTGGGAAGTGTCCTGCGGGCCGCTGAACCCTGGAACTCCTGGATAGAGACAAGGTGAGCCTGAACACCCCGAAGGCCCACAGGATACTGGGGCCATGTATGGCGGGCTCGCAGGTGTGTTGACCACTTGCAGCGAAGCCGGAGCCGCACTCAGTTTCGTCTGTCGGGCGCCAGCTCCGCTCGGCCCACTAGGCGCCAAAATGACCACAATCAGCGCCAACAGGCCCAGGACGGCCGAAGTGCTTGCTAAGCGTTTGGCACGGACAGATTCCGCGCGAGAGCTCAGGTCGAATTGGTCCACAGATACACCCTTTTTGCATTCCAACCCGCTTCCCGGAAATCATTCCCCGGCGCGTTGGATTATTCTCGCTGGCTTTTTGGTCGACTACTGAGCGTGAGAACTTTAACCCCCATCGTAAGCACACTTTTCGGGGTACTGATACTCACTGCGCCGTAGCCGCTTCTACTCCGACGCCTAAACTAACTAGGCCTT
>DAIDIS010000165.1 GCA_027451785.1 Acidimicrobiales bacterium | reverse complement strand
CGAACGCCCGACCCGAGGGCGGGCAATCCCGAAGCACTGGTCGCCGGAGGAGGCAAGGCAATTTTTGGCCCTAATGGAAGGTGACCGCACGTACCCGATATGGGCGTTCCTCTTGGGCTCCGGGCTTCGAATCGGTGAGCTGGTGTGGTTGAAATGGAGGAACGTCGACTTGGAGAATAGGCGAGTCCGGATAGTGGAGTTCGTCTCGGTCCTGGGTCACGACATAACGCCATCGAGCGGCAAGTCCAAGGACGCAGTCAGGACGATCGACTTGGACGATGGCCTGGTGAGGGTACTGGAGCTACAACGAGACTTGCAGGCAGAAGAGGCGCGGCGGCGCCGAGACTACCTACAGACCGATTTCGTCTTCACCAAGGAGAGTGGGGATCACTACCACCCCCAGTTCCTATCGAGGACCTTGGGGAAGATCACCGAAGAGCTGGGCCTTCCTCGCCTCACAGCACATGGCCTTAGGCACACGTCGGCGACCGTCATGTTGGCAAGTGGAGTTCCCCCGAAGGTCGCAGCCGAGAGACTCGGACACGCCGACCCAACCTTGTTCACCAATCTCTACTCGCATGTAACCGAGACGATGCAGAAGGAAGCTGCGAAGGCCATCGGAGAGGCGCTCTTCGGGGACTAGCAACGACGCGCACGGCCGGTGTGCTTTGCCTCAACCAACTATCCCAACTTTGCGGTCCGCCACCCATTCCTCCAGATCGCTGGGGTCGAAGCGGATGAAGTGCCCTACCTTCACATAAGGAATGCGCTTTTCAGCAACAAGGCGCCGGATGTGACGGTGACTGGTGGACAGGCGCTCTGCTACTCCCTGGATGTCAAGCAGTGACGCGGAGTGACCTTCCTCATTGCCACCTTGAGCAGCGACGTTCGAAGCTTTGGCACGGCACTCCCGGTCTTTATTAGGGTCTTGGTGTGCGGAATGGCAAGGCGTGGCCATCAGATAGCTCCTTTCGGTTCATTTGTGGTTCGGGTGTGGCCGTCTTGTTGGCGACGATCGTGAACATCGGACAATGTGCAGTTGCTCAAGCCGCCCCCTCTCCTCAGGTCGTCAGGGCAAACCAAGTTCTCTCCTCGTCCTCGATCAACATCTTTCAGGCGAAACCGACCGATGGGCGTATCGACGGTCCTGACTTTTCGGCACAGGTCTTGGGGGTCTCCTGGCCAACGGAGGCCGAAGCAAAGGCGCAGGGCTATGCACCGGCACGGGGAGACCGGATTGTCGAGTTCGAGCTCTCCGAGTCCGGCAACAGCAACGTCTGGATGGGCTCCGGCTTCGGCCCCATAGGTGCATCGCTCAGCATCGGTGGAACACAAGTGGCAAGGGTCGACTTGTCGGCGATCATCAACGAGATCGAAAACGCCAACTCGAACAGCGGCACCGGACAGTCCGCTTTCGTCGCTTCCGTGCCGAAGAACAACCACAACGTAGACCTGGTTCTCTCCGAAGGGAGCTTTACTCAAAGCTTCTCGCTGTGGAACTTGAAGCGATCCGCATCCGACTCCCAGGCTCTCTACCGCACGGCAGACGCATCGCAAACAGATGCAATCACCCTCCCCGGCGGTCAAGTGGGCGTCACCAACAACCAGGACGGAAACAGCTATCCCACCCAGGTGACGTTCAAGCAGGCCACCCTCACCGCCTTCGACCCGGTCACCAATGAACCGGCAAGCTCCCCAAGCTCCGCATACCTCGTGATCACGGCGGACTCCACGTACACAACCCCGGACATCAACAGTCCCGGTTGGGGAAACTTCTTCTCGGGTATTCAGCCGCTGTCCGGCAGTGAGGTCACCTTCACCCCATCCGGCGGCTCGCCGATCGCGGCTCAGACAACCGACGTCGTGTCCTCTGCGGACCAGCCACCCGGTGGCCAAGACGGTCTCTTGGACGCAACCTATTACTTCACCGTTCCCGCCGACCTGGAAACCGGAACGGTAACGATAAACCCTGGGAGCACAACCGGCTTCGAGTTCCAGAACGCCATCGGGGACTCCATACCAGTTCCGCTCGCCATCACCGCACCGGCCAGCTTCTCCCTCAACTTCCCGCCTCTCGCAAGCAGTCCAAGTCAACCGACGCCACCGTGGCAGAAGGCCTCCTCTGCCGGAGCTACAACCAGAACCGTCGCAAGTTCCCATAGGTCCTCTCATGCAACCGGCCATCCCGCCTGGCTGATTGCCCTCATCGCGATTGCCGTAGCAATTGCGATTGGCCTCTTGGCGTTTGTCGCATTCCGAAGACGACGCCGATCCCCGCACCCTGAATGGGTAACGAACCCGACCTTCGCCCTCTCCTCTATCGTCCCCTCTACTTGGGCCATTGCGGGTACTCCGATCGCACTCCCGCCGGCGACGGATTTGGCTGGCGACGAAGCATCCCCCACAGCCCCATCTGTTGAACCCGCTGAGGCTGACCACGAGACTTCCGCTCCAGCCGGCCTCCAAGTCAGTGTCTTGGGACCGGTCGAGATAGCAGGGTGGGTCAAGCGCCCCAAGCGAACAGTCGTCACCGCCATCTTCTGCTATCTCGCACTTCACCAAGACCGCCCGACGGCCGCAGAACATCTCATGGACGTGCTCTGGCCGATTGCTTCGGACCGTAAGTCGGCCAAGAGGCACACAGTCCACACCTATCTCTCGGAGCTGCGCAGCTGCATCGGCCCCGAAGTAGTCTCCCAGGGAACTTCCGGGGGCTACTCGTTCCAAGGTCCAATCACGACAGACTGGGCAGTCTTCACGACTCTCACCACAGAAGCTCATCTCGCCCCTCGAGCTCAAGCGCTGGAGTTGCGCAAGAACGCGCTTACCCTGGTCCGGGGAAAGCCCTTCGCCGGCCAGAACGCAGACTTTTTCAACTGGGTCACTTCCGAGAACTTCGTCAACCAGATGGAAGTTGCCATTACCGAATGCGCTCACACCGTCGCCGAGGAGTCCATGGTGTCCGGGGACCTTGGCTCTGCTCGTGTTGCAGTGGCACAGGGCCTCTTGGCCGTGCCCGACGCCATTCAGCTCTTGGGGGACTCGGTGAGGATCGCAGCATTGGCCGGTGACCCGTCGGAGTTGCGGCGAGCCTGGGCCTACGTGTCCCATCAACTCGGCGACGAGGCAGCAGCAGAGCTGCGGGCTGAAGTTGAAAGAGAGGCGGCCGGTCATTGGGCTGAGTGACCTTCGCTACTGACGCAGGGTAGCTTGGGGCACGTCCGAGCGCTAAAGGTCAACAGGCGCCTTTCCGCCCGTAACCTGATCTGCCTGACGCAGTCCCGATTTGTCTTCAGCTCGGCAGCTACCTCGCAAGCGGAGTACCCCTCAATGCGCGTTGCGCGGATAACCATTGCCTCTCGGGTCGATATCTCGCCAACGGCCAAAGCGGAGGCCAGAATCCACGCCAGGGACTCGCCAGGTGGGTTAGGCCCCTGCATTTCCACTACGTCGCCAACAGTATCGAGGGGTACGTGCCTGAGGCGGCATCGCTCTTCTCTACCGATGCCCTCTTTCACCTTGTCCCAAGCTTTGGATGCCACCCTGCGCTCCAGCGCCCGGGAGCCCGAGCACTTCCAAGCCCGGATGGTCTCAAAGGCAGCACTCAAGACCGTCGACTCAGCGTCGGTGGGATCCATACCCGCACGCACAAGTTTGCGTGCCTGAGAGCGCCACTCGGAGGTCATCGCCGCCAACACAGCTTCGGCCGCAAGACTTGAGGTCCTGGCCTCTGTGAGTAGTTGGCCTAGGGTTTCGGTTCTCTCCTGGGGGGTGGTGCCGCCCCTTAGCTTTCCGGCCAGTCTCAGGACCCGTTCTTGGTTCGATTTTCTTCCCCTCTTCGGCGGTACGCGCCAGGCGCATTTCGCTTCGAAGGCTCGGCTCATCTGCCCTATGGGGCTCGTTTGTGGGTTCATGGGAGCCACTAGACGAAATGACCCTCGACTGGATGCTCCACAAAACCCTCCACTGAAGAAGATTTCCGAGATTTCTTCCTCGACATCTCCTTCGCCCGGAGTGCTGAGGGTGTGCAGAGGCAGGTAGACGGCTATCTCGCTCTTCATGGCCGTTCCCTGGGGGCAGTTGCCGCCTTAGCCACCTCATAGGCGAAGCGGGAAGTGGATGGCCGATCGTAGCCGCGGCCGGCGTACTCGTATGAGCCCTCTGGCTGTTCCATATGGCCATTGCGGCAGTAATCGATCCTGCGCTGCCTCAGGGCGCCGAAGGTCGTCGAGTAGTGCCGGGACTTGGTGAGTATGTGGCCTCGGTAGCCGAACATGTTGGCCGAGCGTTTCAGCCCAAGCACTTGGTAGCGACGGTCCTTGCCAAGCTCCCAGGCAGTCGCCACCAACCGCTTGTAGTGGCCGTTTACCCGGAGCTGTTCGACCTGGCGATCGGAGCGAATCCGGTACGCGAGCGCCCCGCCGGCATCGGCCGTCTTGGTCGCGTACTTGGCGATATAAGAGGCAATCGCGAGATAACGATCCTCTTGCTCTTCGTCCTCTCCGCTTGTATCCACCGCCACCTCAATCGGGGTCACCGTCATCCGCTCGCCCCACCTGAGTACTCTCTTTGATATCGGGCAGGTGGCCGAAGACTCCATCGAGACTCTGCCAATGGCCGCGATCATGTCCGCCTCGCCCACTCCGTCCGGGACCGAGCCGTCCGACTTGGCATCTGACCGCATCACGACGTGAAGGTGGACGAGCCCGCGCTTTTGGAACTCAACGGCTCGCGCGTAAGAGACACGCACCTGGTCTGCGGACTTAGCGTCGGTATTTATTGCGCGCACGAGCCTCTTGAAAGTGTTCGCCCACAAAAGCCCTAGGTTCGCGTTCCAGACGACCGCCCCTTCGTAGTCGAAGCACTCACCACAGATCGGTTGCCCGCACATCGGGTCGCCCGGCTCGTGCCGCGCGTCACAAGAAGCTGCTACCCCATGAACGCAGCGATCACCCCCGCCGTGCCTGCAAACCGGAGAGCCTATGGTGGCTTCGCGGTGAACCGGGCCGAATGAGGGCGCTGTCAGGGTCACAAAGACAAAGGGGTGCCCAGCGACTTCTATGGGCACCCCTTTTCCTCCTGAGATTCCAGACGACACCACCTGCCAGGCGTCGCCTTTATAGGTGTGGGAGCAAGCGGGACAAACTGAGCCGCGGCGGTCCTTACAGGCGACCAGAAGCGTCTTCGAGTTCAGCGGATTGTTGCCTACTGTCCTGATTCTGATCGGGTTGGAGCACGACCCCACGGCCTCTATCTGGCTCAAGGGGTCGTGCTTGGTCTTGTAGCTCCTCGGGCTCATGTCCTCCCCCTGATTGCCTGTGCCCTTGCGGCAATGGCGTCGATGTGCTCGTCCGTCAGGTGACAAGACCGGAACCTGACAGGAACTCCGCCCTCGGCCAATAGGAAGCCGACTCCTCGGGCCACCGGGTCGATGGTCGCAGCCGAGTACCCTTCTGCTGCCCAGCCTTGGCCCAGGACCGTGTCGGAGGCTTGAGGTGTTGCACACCGCATCGCAACCTTGAAGCTGAAGAGGTCCCTTATCTGGGTGGGTATGACGTCGGCACTCGGCTTCTGTGTTGCGGCCAAGACGATAATCCCGGCAGCCCTGCCTCTGGCGACAAGGTCCCGGAGGAGCTCCGTCATCTCCGTCTTCATCTTGCGATCGGAGGTGCCGAGATAGAAGGCGAGCTCGTCGACGACAACCACGTGAAAAGACAGCCCGTCTCCGCGCTCCACCTTCCGCTTCTTGAGTTCCAGGAGTCGCTCATATCTGTGGTTCATCTCCTTGCGCAGCTCACCCAGCACTTCGATTGCCTCGGATGCTTCAGGGCCAACACATCGATCAGCGCACCCTCTCCAAGCTGCAAGCTCGACCAGCTTTCCGTCCATCAAGGTGAGCTTCACTTCCGGGTCGAGTGCGGCGGTTGCGACGAGGATGGATAACAGCACCGACTTTCCGGCACCGGGCTCGCCACCGATAAGGACGTTGCGTTCGGGAAGCGAAATGGAGGCTGCCCTGCCTGTCTCGTCCATGCCGAGAGATATGGGGTCCCAGAGCGAGCAGCGTTGTCTTTCCATGAACGGCCAGGCGAACACTCCTTCTTTCAGGGGGTCACGCTTGACTATCGAGATGTGGGCCAAAGACGCATTGCTCGGGTCCCGGACAACACGAACCTCCCTGGCCTGGAACATCGAGGCCAGCGCGTCCACCAACTCCTCCAGCTCTCCGGGGTGGTTGCCTCCTGGAAGTTGGACGACCAGGTTCTCGCCGAAGACGGTCGGTATGGTTTTCAAGAGCTTGGGCTTCCAACCGAACGGCCCCACCAGGCCGCAGACAACCGCTGCCCTGTTCCAGGCCTTCCTTCTCGACCACAGGTGCAGGAACTGGCTGGGCTTGCCATATCGTTTGATGAGCTGGTCCTTGAAGACAACTACCAGCCCCGCTGCGCAAATGACGATTGCCCTGGCTCCGTTTGCCGTGAATGCGTGGACGAGGACTTGGTAGGCGATGATGAACCAGAAGCCGACCAACATATCCACCCCCCATCCCCAGCTGACAAGTGCCAGCTGGAGACTCGGGTTCTTCATGTTTGAGTGCCTAAGCTCAGTCAATGTGCCTCCTGTAGTAGTGAGCGCCATAGGCGGCGGCAGTTGCTGAAGCAAGGGCTAAGGGCAAGTCCGAGGCCAGCTCGGACAGCACCGTCAAGATGAGTAGCGCTCCTATTGCGCTGGCCACGAACTTTCCCATCTAGGCCACCTTGGGTGTGGCGATCGGATCGACCTTCGAGGCCTTGAAGGACACGCCGAAGCGGTCTCCCATCTGCCAAGTCGTTGCCACCAGGTCGGTGAGCTTGACTTGGGTGAACTGGCCAATGCCTTTCGGCTCGCCGCTCACCTTCACCGAGATCACGTCCCTGGTTCCCGATCCCACTGCAAACAGGTGCACGGTGAAGATGGGGTGCCCGTTCTCGTCCAAGCGTTGTTGCTTGGATTCGAAGTCAACCGAAGGCTCGGCCGGACCGGCTGTTATAAAGTTGGTTGCTGTCGTGTCTACTGTCAGTCGCATGTTGCTTTCCCTTTCGTAAAGAGGAGGGGAATTTCCACCTCCGCCTTATTAATTGGGTTTTGAGACAGCCAATCTGCGACACGGCCCAGGTCAGGGGGGTGGTTTCGGAAGGCGCCTGAAGCGTCCGGTGCGCCCAATTTCGTCATGCCATCTTTGCGAAGCGGTGTGACCCAAGGAGCACAACCAGCTCCCATGTCGCACGTTTATCCAGCTACAGACTGAAGCTCTGTGCCGGTCCAGGTATGTGCATGAGCTTCAGCTTGGATCATGCCAAGAGCCAATGATCACTTTCTTCCTACGGCGACAGTTCCGTCTCCGCCTGCACTGTCGCCGTAAAGAATGACCTTGGACTATGCAGTCCGAGAGAAGACCTGAACTACCAGGTAGGCAATGAGATCAGTTGTTCCTGGCGCACGGCCACGATGTGGCCGCTTGCCTTCTTGGCTATCCCGAACGCCAGCTGAATGCCGATTGTCCGACCGTGCGATCAGAGCCTTGGAAACTACCCTCCCACCTGGGAGGGGTCGGATTTTCTATACTCTCACAAGTACTCCACTATGCGGGGGAGCCGCCTGGCTTGCCAACGTCCAGGCTTCTAAGCTGTCAGTCACCCGTCCCCACTGCCTTGCGAAGAGCCAGCAAACATTGGACTCAAAGACGAATCAAATTCGTCACGGCTAATCTACAGGACGCCTTCAGGGACCTCTCTGGCCTCGTGGCCATCCCAATCGATAACAGCCACCGCCTCACCGCCAATAAGCTGATCAGTCAGCCACAGGGTCGCGTCAGGCACCCATCCAATTAGACACGTATGTCCCCGTCGAAGAGGGCGTACCAGCCCGCCGGACCGAACGATTGCTCCCACTGTAACGTGAACACCGTCGTAGCTTTCTCGAATGCTATTCCAATTAGGCACAAACCAGGGACCATCGACGTCGAACCATCGTTTCCACATTGCGCCATGAGAATCAGATACGTCCGTGGGCCAATGTTCAACCATTTGTCCCCAATCATCCAACGAACAAATTTCCAAGACTCGTGCTCCGGGCTTTACCGAATAGAGTCGAATAGCTGCCTGAGTGTTCTCAAGAGGAAATAGAGTATCAGCAAATTTAACCAATGCCAACGACGGAAAGTCGGCGAGCTGTCTGACTGTCCAAGATGTCGTAGCCCAATCAGGCACCGACCACCATGACCCCGGTAGATACGCCTGACCTCTGCCTTCCTCAAGTATTGGCTCAACTTTAGAACTCGGCATCATCTGTATAGCCCCGCCCCCACTTCCGGAATAATTTTCCGGTTCAGGCGACTGCCAGTCAACAAATACCTGCCGAGCGCAATCGACTGGCTGCCACCAATATTCAGTCGTTGGAAGAGCAATGATAGCGGAAGCCACCGTTGCAACGACATCACTTAGCTCATCCAGTTGTTTAGACAAGATAATAAGGTCCTCATCAAAGTAGTATTGTCGGCTAATTTTAGCCATCGATTGCAAAATATACAGATGCCCCCCCTCGGATGTGCATCTCCTGAGCCAATCCATCTGTTGAAGCTTATTTCTCAGACTAACGATCGTATTAGTCCATTGTTGATTTCTTTCTGATTGACCAATTCCTTGCTGGCCAATTAGAAATGCCAATTTGTGTACGGAGAATAGATCAACCAGAGCGAGCAAAGCCAGTTTGTATAAGGGAGACTCTAAAACCTCAGCAAGCCGATTATCGTTGTGCAATAGTCCTCCAAAGTCCAATCAATCTTCCGCAATGGCGGCAATCCTAAGCGAAGGCCATTTTCTTACTGCCCTTCGTCCTGCTACCCCAACCAAAATTACTTCCGGATGCATCAGATGCTTTTCATTGCGAGCGCATTATCGACTTGAATCTACTAAGTGCCACAGTTATTTATATAATTGAGCGCACCTTGTCCGGATGTTCCGTAGAGTTCACTTTGCCCATTGACGACTTCCTCAAGGAGAACCGACACCCTACCGTAATACGTGGTGCCCTTGTGGTTCGTGCATCGAACCCAGGTATTCTCATTTTCCCAATCCTGAGTCCACATGGTGCCATTAGTGGTGGTCCTTTGTATATCGTCCCAGAACATCCCAGTTTTCCAGAGCGACACTGTCATAATTACCGCCTCAACCGGCTCCTGGCAATCCATGTACGCGTTAACCTTGACAGCGCCAAATCCGTTTTTCTCCGGAACGGAATCGGCAATATGGGCATAGTCAATTCTTACCAGGCAACCGGCAGGGTCAGGGACTCCGAACTTAACATTTCCCGAAATAATGTTGGGAAGTATTCCGCCAGAGGAATCGCCACTTGACCCACCGGCAGATCCCCCGGAACTCACCGCCGGGCTCGGCGGATTGTGAACAATCGGCGGTGGCGGCGCACTCCAAACAGCATTTCCCTGCAGGTCGCCATACGGATTCCCCCCGTCGAACACATATCCGCTGCTCCCCGGGTACTTGTTTAGCGCATCACCACAGCCCTCCCCGCCGGTCGGCAGGACTTTGGGGATTCTCTAAGCGAACAGCGAGACGGTTGCCGGGTCCGGCGAGCGAGCCAGCCGCACGAGATAGTCGACGGGGTCAATACCTCTTTGTGTTGCTGTTCGCACAACACTCATGATCCTGCCCTGGGTCTTGGCCCCCTTCCAGGTCCTGTTTCCTCCCCATACCTTGCGGTTCACGACTGCCGGTCGTATTGCCTGTTCTGCTTTGTAGTTGGTGGCATCCACGCTTGGCTTTTGAAGGAAGGTGAAGAGGGCATGTCTCTCGTTGTAGAGGTGGTTGACGAGCTTTCTGCATTCCGGATGTGCCCAGGCGTCTTCGTGGAGGAGCTCAATTCTCTCGGACAGGTCCTCTATGGCCGCAAGCCGGCCGGCCTTGGGAAGCCTGCGTGCGGCCAGGGCCTGTTTCAAGATCGCCTTGGCCTGTCTTGGTGCTCCCACAGCCCATGAAGGAAGGTCTTTTTCCAGCTCGTTGCATCGGCGCAACAGGTGGGCAATGCACGTCTGGTGTGTGGCATTCTCGAAGTTCTTGTAGACAGCCCAACCGTCTCTGACCAGGGTTCCTGAATAGTCGGGGTTGATCACTTGAGTGGCTTCGGAAAAGCCCCTGCCGTCTGCCACCCAGTATGCGGTTGCGTCTTTTGTCGCTGCGTCCCACAGCCAAGCACCACGTCCTCCCACCTTCCAACCGGTCTCGTCGGCTGTGATCGCCCTGGAGCTGTTCAGCTTCGAGACGATCTCTTCGAAACTTTCCTCAAGAGAGTCGCCGATGGAGCCCGCTGCCTGGGATATGGCCCCGGAAGTGACGTCAACCCCCAGGCGGGACAAAACAGCCTTCGACTTCGCAAACGAGAGCCCCAGTGAGTAATGGAGCCAAATCGCAAACGCCTTGGCGCAAGGCCCTACGTGAGACGACGCCGCACCAAGGGCAGATGAGGTCTGGTCTGGGTGGTGGGCCTGGACTCGCCTATTGCAAGAGACGCACTTTCCTATCTCGATGTTGAAGCGGGTGGTCACGGGCGTCATCACGTGAAGGTCAACCTGGAATTGGTCTGCCGTCCGGCAAAGTTGAAGCTCCCCACCACAGTCGGGGCAACACCCGGCAAGCCTTACCTCAACCTCCCTGTCGATTGGGCCTACCGGGGCAAACCTATGTCCGTGCCTGCCATGGCCGGAACCGGGCTTGCGACCAGGGGTCTTGGGTTCGGCCTTCGGCTCCCCCTTGGAGAACGGGGCGGCCTGGCGCTTGGACGACCTGCGGGACTCTCCCAACAAGGCCTCCAGCTCAGCAATCCGGGCGTCTCGTTCTACAAGCCGTTCAGAAAGGGACTCGACTGCCTCACGAAGCTTGGAGATCTCGGCTACCAGCTCTCCCAAGTAGGAGTGAAGCGCCGGGTCGGAAGGGAGGTTGTCAGGAAAGATCTAAAACGATACGCGCCCCGGAGAGTCAGGTGTGGGACCCGCTAAACAAGTACCTCCCCGGCTGTGTATACAGGAACGTCAGCGGGTTATACCACTGACCACCCATGTCGTAGAGCTCTGTTTGGGAGTCGTAGTAGGCACCCTGGTAGCAGAATTCGTTGGGCACGCTGTAGCTGGAGGTGGCACACGGGCTTCCGAATACTCCATAGGTGTTGGTAGCAGCCGTATAGTTAGCGCCGGTCATAGCGGTCATCACGTACATAACCGAGCCTTGTCCATCTTTGATGAAGTACCAGCTCGTTGCGGTTGAGTTTCCTGGTGTCTCTTCTCCGATGATCGCACCGGCCGCATTGTGGATGAGGTAGGTGGTCTGTGAGCCGCTGACGATTGCGTCGATGCCGTCAGGTCCTTGGACGAAGGTGTTGTTGCCGTCTGTAAGCACCGCTGATGATGACTGACCAGAACCCTTGTAGGTCAGGTTGGCACTCGCCGTGGTCTGAGTGCCTGTGTAGCCAGGAAGCGTGTTTTCGTTCTGGTTATACGACTGTGCCCCTGAGGTGGTCTGGTTCTTTGCGTTATATCCGTTGGCGAACATTCCGCTATCGAATGACTGTTGATTGCCATTAGCGTCGTAGCTGATGGTTCCGTTCTGGATTTCGTGTCCGCCATACTGATTGCCCAACACCAGGTCGTAGGTCTGAATTGGCTGGATGCCGTTGTAGGTGTAGCCGAACC
>DAIDIS010000164.1 GCA_027451785.1 Acidimicrobiales bacterium | reverse complement strand
ACTCGATGGGTTGGGTGCTATCGGGTATCTTGTTCGAGGCGCTAAGTGATGCGCAACAAGGGGACGTAGCTCAGTTGGTAGAGCACCTGCTTTGCAAGCAGGGGGTCGTCGGTTCGAGTCCGATCGTCTCCACTGGCGTTTTGAAGATGACAACGTCAGTCACGGCCATATACCTCACGACGGTGTCCGAGTGTCACTACCACCACGAGAAGAACATCGTCTTCAACGGTGTAGATAATTCGATAGTCTCCTATGCTGACTCTAAATCCAGGACGTCCTCGAAGTGCTCGAGCTGCAGGTGGCCTTGGATCGCGTGCCAAGAGAGCGATAGCTCCTTGAATGCGGAGCTTGATTTTGGGATCCAGCTTTCGGAGCGCCCGGGCCGCTGCTGGGCGCACTTCGATGCGATAGGTAGTTATGTCCAACCTAGTTCGGCCTTGAGCTGCTCCCAAGGGATATTGGAGCCTTCCTCGGCCATGGCGTCGTCATACGCCTTAATATCTTCCGCATCTTCATAGGCTTCCATGAGCTTCTCGTAACGTTCAGGGCTGATCATCACGGCGGCAGGTCGACCGTATCGCTCCAGGTGCACTGCCTCGGTCTGCGCGGTGTCAATCGCCTCTGAAAGCCGTTCCCTCGCATCGCTTACTGAGATCATTGCCATGACATCGATTGTACAAGAAATAAGGAATCTTGTACGTAAAATCCTTTAGAGGCAAGCCTCGCAATCCAGCTAGGTCCGGGGTGACTTTTCGGGAATCCATCGGCGGCCATTTGGGACCCTGGACGTCTCGGACCGCTCTTCGGTAGTTCTAATTCATGGTGTGCCAGAAGGTCTCGGCCATCCGGATAACCCGAATGAAGGCGGGTTATCCGGATGGGTTCGAACGTATTCTGATTACCTCCACTTCGAAATCCCTGGTAGGCGCCGGTGGAAGTGTGGTTGGTTCGATTGGCCCGGCATGGTCCCGGCAAAGTCGGGCCAAAACTTTGGAACAGGCGATGGCCGCAGCCGAAGTATTAATTCAAGTGCCGAATCCACCCACGATAGCGACGCCTCTCGATCGTATTCCGCTGGGCGAAAATAGTCGGAGCGATTCCGGCAGATTCACCTGACAACGATCGAGATCTTCATCCCCAGACTTTCGTGTCCCGGCTCGCTGCAGTATCCAATATAGGTTCCTCTTTGGAGTCGAACTCTAACGGAACCAGTTTGGCCGGGGGATAGATTGGCAGTACCCGTAATCCTATTGCCGCCATCGGTCAATTTGACACTGAAGTTATGGAATGCCTGGCCCTGATTGACAGCCGTAAATTTGACGGTTCCCGCCGGGACATCGACCACAGCCGGCGAGATCGTAAAGTCCTTCAGTGCCACGAATACCGTCCGAACCGAAGATGACGTCGCGGTGTTGTATCCATCGGATGACTTCAGCGATGCGCCGCAACCGGCAAGCACCATAGTTGCAATTACAAATCCAAAAGCAACCTTCGCGAGCCTATTCATCTCAGATCTCCTTCCTTTAGCAAGGGGGAAGCGGATTTCGCTTCCCCCTTGCAATGCCGGATTGTCGCGCTAATTGCCTGGAAATTCGCTAGGAAACTTTGAGGCAATTGCCGAGGCAAGTGGATCTCCGATTGCCTGCATGTGCTCCGCTGCAGCCACGTCATCTTGCGCAGCCTTCGGCCAAGATTGTGCGGCCTGATCATCCACGACCGCCTTCGTTCCAGTGACATGATCGGTGATCAGCGAGGTAACCGCAGATTGGGGTAGCCCGGTCGCCCCTACGATGAATTGGGTGAACTGGGGAACGTAGATACCAGTCAGCTCCGAAACAGCCTTTTGCTCGCCGGTAGAGTCATGGTTCGCTGCGGCTTTGGTGTAATCAACGAAGAAGCCATTGTGCGCACTCCAAATGGTATTGAACTGCGAAGCGGCTTGAGACCCGAATATCGACCCTATGGCGCTTCCAATAGCGGTGCCGTTGGCGTTTAAATCGTCTCCTGCCGCGGTGAACTCATCGTTGCGTCCCGCCAATGCAGCATCGGTGGCAAAAGTGGCCAGATTGAGATGGGCAACCAGAGCCTGATCGAGCTCAACTCTGAGGTCAGCCGCTTTGGATTGGGGATTGCCGGGGAACTTGGTCGGGAACTTCTGAGCTATTGCTTCTGCTACAGGATCGCCGATTGCCTGCATATGGGAGTAAGCAGTGTTGATGTCTGCATATTCCTGGGTGTAGTTCTTTGCGGCCTGGTCATCGACGATGGCCTTGGTTTGGATAACGTGGTCGGAAACAAGACCGGTGACCGTTCCGAGAGGCAAGCCAGTGGCGTTCGCAATGAACGCGGAGAACTGCGGAACATACTGACCCGTCAGATCCGAGACTGCCTTTTGCTCCCCTACGCTGTCGTGGTTTCCAACTGCCTTGGTGTAATCGACGAAGAATCCGTCGTGAGCAGACCAGATGGAGTCGAATTGTGTCTGGGCCGCTGATCCGAAGGCTGCTCCCACGAGCGCTCCGATATCGTTGCCGTTCTGATTGAGTTCCGTAGCGTATGCGTTGAATTCAGCTACGTTTCCGTTGAGCGCTGATCCAGTGGCCTTGGCAGCCAGCATGATGTGCTCTCCGAGTAGAACGTTCAAGTCTTCCCTGAGATCAGCGGCGGTCTTTACCGGCGCGAGGGATGACATCATGGCCGACGCTGGACGCGCCGAATTTGGTGGGTTCATTGATGAATCAGTCTTTTTGGGCGATGTGCTTCCGCAAGCCGCCAAGAAAATTGCGAATGTCGCAATTCCGATCGCAACTTTCAATTTCTGCCGCACTTTTACTCCATTCGCTCGGGTGAGGTCAACGTACTTACTTACTGAATAACTACGGAGTGGCCGAAGGTCCTGGATGCCGAAATCGAAGAATTATGTCCGCACGTCGTCGGCCCCGACGACGGAGTCTTGGAACCTACAACCGGATCTACTCGAGCTGGTCCACTAACTACATGTGTCCGATTTTCGACAACTGGTCGGCAAAATGCATCGCTGGGGCAACCCGCATGGTGAGATGTTAAGGGATTGGCTTTGCAGGAAAGTGCTGGTCTATTAGCTCGCCAAAACGCTTGATAAGGGGTAACTCACTCTCCGGGTTGCACCACCAGCTACTGAAGAGTTCAGCGTGTGCCTCTGCCAGGTTTGTAGTCGCGTAGTCGGAAATCTGGGTTCTCAGCCGTTCGAAGGCGGCAGGATTGATGGGCTGGCTTCCTCGTCCATGCCGTTCCATAGCGTGACCCAATGACTCAGCCCCGATTGCTCTCCCGAGCTCAATGTCCATCTCGAGCGAAACTCGGTAGTTTCGGCTCTCGAATGCCTGCCCGATAAGGTGCCACAGTTCGTGGGCGACAACCCGGTCGAGGTCGGTCGCCATCGGCAACGAGAATGCATCAATGGCAGGTGGAGTAGCTGGGCTATGGGTTCCTGGAGCGTATCTCGACTGCGAATGGGCAAGCGTCTGGTCAGCTTGGACATACCAAGAGGCCAGGTGAGCAACTCCGCCGCTGGAGCTGGCGGTTCCTCCCAGGCGGCCGGCCTTCATGCCGCTGGAGGACTCGTCGAAGCTCAATATCCTTACGGCTCTCGCAAACTCGCTAAAGCGACCCAGAACCTCGGTCGCTGTGTCAGCGGCCGCTGCAATGGATTCGGGCATCAAATCCTGAGCGTTAGGGACAGTCAGCTTGAACGGGTTACTTGACCGACCGGCGAACTCCAAGGCGATGCGCCCGCCCGCCCCGGACCCACCCATAGCGGACCTGCCTCCAAAGGGCCGGTTCTTGGCGGACGTTCCTTCCAGTGGCCCTCCGCCCATGGAGCGGAGCTTGGACAGAATACCGGAGAGGCCGCTTCCAGTAGCTCTGGGTAGGCTGGCCGGCAACATCGTCGCAACCAGGTCCGCAAGCCTTGATGCTCGTGCGAAGATGTTCATCTCGTCGGCAAAAATGTAAGTTCGTGGACCTGGTGTGATCTCGGCCACATATGCAGAAAGCTCGCCTCGCAATGGCCCCTGTAGTCCCGCCATTCGTGCCTCGTGACGCAAGGAGCGACTGGCGGTGATCAAAACTATCCTTCGTAGATTCTTTGCACGCGCAAAGTCGATTACCCGGTCCAAGGTGTCGGCTACATGAGGCCTGCTTACCGCTTGCCCCGGGAAAACTAAAACGTAGATCCTGGCATCCCCTCCCGACGACAGCTCAGCTCGAATTGAGCTGAGCTCCCCTCCTTCGCCTACGATTCCGAAGAGAACGATGCCATCTCCGTCGTAGATGGTTACGAGGCGGCCAGACACGTCAGGTGTCGGGTCCGCGGGCATACAGGGTAGTGGTTCCGGACGAATGCAGCAGAGCAGTTCCGGACCCATGCAGGGCAGCGTTTCCGGACCCATGCCGGGCACAAAGGGCGCCAGATCGTGCGTCACGCGGGGCACCAGGATTGAGACTGACCGCAAACTGCGCCTGAGTCTGATTAGAGCGAGCCATACGTAGTGCCAAAGGTACAGCGCCACAATCCCCAACACAGGCGCAGGGGCAGGAGACCTTCCATTTCCCAGCTTTCAGGTTCAAGTTCAGCACCCAGCCGATTCAATTGTGAAGTGCCGTTTCAATTTTGAAGTGCCAAGGTAATGGCTAAGCCGGTCGGCTTGAGGGAGGCGCTGGTTTGAGGGCAGGGCTGTCGTGGGTGTTTTTTGTAATTTCCAAGGAGGTTGTTAGCTTCCAGATGCGACGAGCAAGAACTGGACAGGGGTGTATCCTGCAACTTCGTGCTGGCCACCGATTACCCTATTTCAGCGGATTGTTCCCGGTTTGTCAGCCCACCTAGAGCTAGATTGATTGTGTCGATCACGAGGAAAGGTCGGGAGTAGTTGGCCGAGAGAGGTTCCCAATCCAGTAGGGCTGGCGGCCCGGATCGCAGCCCAAACAACATGAAGACGGCGAGGGCTGCCATCTTGGTGGTTTTGGTGGTAGTGCTCGTCTATTGGGTACTCCACTCGGAGAACCCAGTCAGCCAGCAATCTTCCGGCCAAACAGGCTCCACTACCACGACGTTCGCGAGCATCACTCCTAATAGCCAGGCCAACGCGCCAAGGACGACGACGACAACGGCCGCGCCTGCACACCCCGCCCAGCAGGTGATCACCCTTGTCGCGAATGGCACCTCCACGAGTGGTGCGGGGGAGCGCTTTGCGACTGCTCTAAAAGTGCGGGGATACGACACCCTCGCGCCGGTAAATGCAACCAATTCAAATGAGAGCACCACGCACGTCTATTACATTGCAGGCTACCAACCTGATGCTCAAGTAATTGCGGAGGCCCTGGGCCTTACCCCTTCAGCGACCAGCGCCATGCCGAGCTCGCCTCCTGTGAGCAGCATCAAATCCGCCCAGGTGTTGGTGGTGATCGGGGCCGATCTTGCAAGCCAAGCTACAACCTCTTCATCAACAACCACTTCGTCTGCCACAGCTTCCGCATCAAAATAGGAGTGAGTTGCAGCGGCTGACTGCCGGCGAGCTCCGTGAGTGGGCCGAGGGCCGGGTTAGTGCCGACTCGAACTGTGGTAATGCCGGTTCGGGGTTGATGGCCGATTTCGACGGGACTCTCGCTCAGATCGCACAGAGACCTCCCGATGCCGTGCCGGTCCAAGGAGCGGAAGCGGCTTTGGTCCACGTAGCGAAAGTGTTCGGGAAGGTCGCAGTTGTCTCCGGACGTCCTGCCGCCTTTTTGGTATCCAGACTTGGCAACGCAGTGTCCGAATCAACATCCGACCTGACTCTCTACGGTATGTATGGCATGGAAAGAATTTCGCGGACTGGGGAGATCCAGATCGTTGACGAGGCCAAGGCTTACCAGGAAGTGGTGAGCAAAGCCGTCGAGTGGTCGGCCGAGCGGTTGAGAGTTCTCGGGCTTACCTCCAAGGTATTCATGGAGGACAAGGGCCTCTCTTTTACTCTGCACTGGCGTCAGCATCCATATGTCGGGGATTTAGCGCAGCAATTTGCCGAAGAAGCTGCAACGAAGTGGGGCCTAGTTGTGAGGCTCGCAAAGATGAGCGCCGAGTGCGTGCCTCCGGTCGGGATGGGTAAGGCGGACGCGGTTCGTGAGTTCACTTCGGGGTTGGATTCGGCGGTCTATATTGGCGACGACTTGGGGGACATTTCGGCCTACGAAGAGCTTGACAGGTTCAGTGCCTCCGGAGGTAAGGCACTGAAGGTCGTGGTCCTGGGTGAGGAGACACCGGGCGAGCTCGTCGAGCAAGCGGACAGGGTGGTTGATGGTCCGAACGAGGTCGTTTCGCTGCTTGCAGCTGTTTGAGAATGATTCAGGTGCTATTCGGCGGCAGCGACCTGAGCGTCAAGCCAAACCGCTGAGTTCTGGCGTTGCGTATCAGCGAGAGCAGCTTTTAGTGCCTGGGATCGGGCTTTACGATCCGAAGTCTTCGAGGTGAGTGCCCGGTATATGGCTTCGCCTGTTGTCAGAGAGTCGAAGGGATTGATTGCCAAATAGCAATCGCTGAGTCCCATCGCAGTGAGTTCTCGGTGGGCACCTGCCGTCTTGGAGAGAACCAAAGTGCCGAAGCTCTCGTTCACCGCAGGGCCCTCCTTGGCAACCAGGTTCAAACCGTCCCTGATCGGGTTGACCACAAGGACGTCGTAGTGCCGCAGTGCGGACAGCGACCTTTCGAAATTGTCGTCGACATAGAGGGAGATCGGGGAGTGTGGAGCCCACTTCGAGTTGATGTAGGAAGCAAGGGTCTCAATTTCGCCACGGTACGAGAGATATTCGGCTAGAGCCTCTCTGGAGGGATAGACGAGAGCCAGGAACAGAACTTGAGATGCCAGCTCTGGATGCCGATCGAGCATGGAGTCGAAGGCGTGGAATCCCCTGAGGATGTTTTTGGATGGTTCGACCCTGTCGACTCGCACGACAAGGCTCCTTCCACCGGCTAAATCCGAAAGCCAATTATCGTAGGAGGTGCACTTGGCGGAAGCAGCATCGGCGGCCAGAATGGACGGGGATATAGGCAAAGGTGCCACGAATGTCTTCGTAGGTGTGACGCCCAAAGCTTGTGAGCATGCGGCATAGTTGACAGCCCAGTCGGGCGAGTGAAAACCCAGAGCACTGTATTTTCCAAGGGCGGCCGTCAGGCGAGCAGAGATCTCGTCTGGAAGCATCTGCATCTCAGTAGGCGAGCAAAAAGGCGTGTGAGTAAAGTGCACACACTTGAGATCCTCCCTACGGGACGCGAGAAGCTCTCCGACCAAGAACAAGTGGTAGTCGTGGACCAGAACCTTCGCCTCAGGCTTCGCCTGCCGTGCTATTTGATCGGCGAACGCCTCATTGACCCTGCAATAGGCTTCCCAGGATTGTCGTGTCGGTCGATTGATCCGGGGCCTGTGTGCAGGGTCGAACATGCCATGTAACGCAAACCAGAGCAGAGAGTTCGAGATCACCTGGTAAGCAAGAGTGAAGTCTGTTCGGTCAATGTCGACCATCTCCAGGTTGATTCCCAGGTGTTCGACCGTTCCTCCATAATCCGACCGGAGTACGCCGAATGCGTTCTGCTCCTCATCCGACATTGGTGCAAAGAACCAACTAGCACCGCTACCGGTGAGCGAGTCGGCAAGGCCGGAGGAGAGCCCACCGCCTCCGCGTCTGAGTTCGGCCTTCCCGTCTTCGTTTACCCGGAACGATGCCGGGCCACGGTTTGAAACCACGATCACGTTCTCGTACTGGCTCACTGCCCCGACCCTAATACGCCGGGAACCCGGTGGGCTGTAAAATTCGGCCATAGCCGTGAACGCATACGACATAGGGGGGAAGAGGACTTGAAGCGGCTGATCGCGGCTCCAGACAAGTTCAGGGGAACACTAAGCGCGTTGGAAGCTGCCGAGGCAATCGCACAGGGCGTGTCCAAAGTACCGGGATGGGAAACGGTTCAGTGCCCGATGTCGGACGGGGGCGAAGGGTTCCTGGACGCGATGGCCTCTTCGATGCATGGCGCCTTCCGTCCCGCTCGCGTCCATGGTCCTTTGGGCGAGCCGGTCCTCGCTCGCTGGCTCTATTGCGGAGGTACTGCCGTCATTGAGTCGGCTTCGGCATGTGGCTTGACGCTGGTGGGAGGTGGATCGGGAAACGATGCGATCGAGGCAAGTACCCGGGGGGTTGGGGAACTGATCAGTGCTGCCGTGGGAGCCGGTTGTCGTCGCATTCTGGTTGGAATAGGAGGAACCGCGTCGACGGATGGCGGGAGCGGTGCGATCGACGCCCTTGAGCCGGTGTCGCGCCTCAAGGGCATCGAGGTTGTGGTGGGTTGCGACGTACAGACAAAGTTCACCGAAGCCGCTTTGTTGTTCTCTCCGCAAAAAGGCGCCAGCCCAGCGCAGGCGAAACTTCTGGAGCGCCGACTCCAGAGCCTGGCCATCTCGTATCGAGAGCGTTTTGGCACGGACGTTTTGAATATCGAGGGCTCGGGTGCGGGTGGTGGGTTGGCTGGCGGCTTGGCGGCTTTTGGCGCCACTTTGACTAGTGGTTTCAAACTCGTATCGGAGGCCGTTGGGCTGGCTGAGTTGATCTCGTCCAGTAGCGCCGTAATCACGGGCGAGGGTTTGATGGACGAGGAGTCCTTTAACGGGAAGGTCGTGGGTTCGGTGGCGGAAATGGCCAACGAGGGCCGAAAGCCTGTTGCTGCGATCGTCGGAGCAAGCGCCAAGGAGCAACCGCAGGATTATGAGTGGCTTAAAGTTTGCAACCTTGAAGACCGCTTCGGGCGCGAGAGAGCTATGGCTGAAGCTCGCCAACTGGTTTCGGAGTGTGCGGAGACGATCATTTCCGAGATGTCCGGCGTTCCGTGAATTCCCGCTTCCAGATAAGGTCCGGCTCCAGGTTTACTAAGGCTCCCAGGTATGCCCAGGCTGCTTCAGGATCAAGGCGCTCCCAAGAAGCTCGGCTCAGTGGCCGTCGGCTCCACAGGTGGCCAACGCTGGCTCAATAGGTGGCCAACGCTGTCCTAGGTAAAGCGGTCCCGGGCGGAACCGTTGGTAGTCCGAGCAAGTAGGGCAGCGGCAACGTCGTCCGCAATGCCGGCTAGTTCGGAAAGTGGTCTGTTGCGGTGGCTCCTGGTGCCGAGGTCGACTTGGACAATGGAATCGGCCCCGAACTTGTTTGCGATATCGATCAGTACGCCTATTTCCACGCCATATCCGTCTTCGAGACCGAGAGCCAGAAGATCCTTTTTCCATCCGCACCACTCACCTGCTAAAGGCTGGTGGATCCCGGACAGCTCAGGGAACAAACGACGGATCAAAGGTTTGGCCAATAGCTCGGTGACTCGGCCACCTTCTCCGGCTATTCCGTTTAGAGGCCTGTCGTAGTAAGCCTTTGTCAGGTGGGTATCCGAGGCGGTTTCGGGAGCGAGAAGGGGAGCCACGAGCTTCGTCACGAAATCCGCTTTGAAGTTCGTGACGTCCCCGTCCAAGAAAGCGACGATATCGCCGGTCGCCTGGGCCAGGCCTGTCGCCATCGCCAAGCCCTTTCCTTTCCCCGGTCCACGAACCACCAGAGCACCCGCCGAGGACGCTTCTCGTGCCGTAGCGTCCGTCGAGGCGTCATCGACCACGATCACTTCGTCCGCGGCCGAAGTCTTCCCAGCAACCAAGCTGGAAACGATGGAGCCGATGGTCTCGCCCTCGTTGAGGGCGGGAATGCAGACTGTTACGCGTGGTGCCACTCGAATATCCCTATCACTAAGGGGACGCTGCTCGCACCCGACAAGGAAGAGAACGGCGAAGGATCGAGGGAAATTGCAATATCTTTGACTTTGTTGGGTGATTTAATCCAACATGTAAGTGATCATCCAGAGCGGTCGAGGGATAGGGCCCTTTGACGCCGCGGCAACCAGCGATGAGAACGGATGGCCCGTCGTGGTCTCTCCTCTCGCCAGGTGCCAATGCCCAAGCGATGACGAGGAGGAAAGAATTGCCCGGTTTACAACAGCTTCGTTGCCGCGAATGTGGTCGCCACTATCCGGCAGAGGCTCTGTACGTCTGTGATTTCTGTTTTGGGCCTCTCGAAGTGGTTTACGACTACGACGAGATCGCAAAGCTGGATCTCAAGACTCGAATTGAGAATGGCCCGCACTCGATATGGCGGTACAGCGATCTCTTGCCGGTCGAAGGAACCAGCCAAGTGGACTTGGGTGCAGGGTACACGCCCCTGGTTCGGGCGGAGAGGCTCGGTGCAGAACTTGGCCTGAAGGACCTGTGGATCAAGAACGACACACTCAATCCGACAGGATCGTTCAAGGACAGAGTTGTTTCGGTCGCCCTTTCAAAGGCTAGGCAGCTTGGATTCAAGGTTGCAGCTTGTGCGTCGACAGGCAACCTCGCCAACTCGGTTGCTGCTCACGCAGCTCATGCGGGAATGAGGGCTGTCGTCTTCATCCCCAAGGACTTGGAGTCCGGGAAGATTTTGGGTACGGCTGTATTTGGTGCTGACGTGGTGGCGATTGACGGGAATTATGACGATGTCAACAGGCTATGTTCGGAACTGACTTCGGAACACCCGTCATGGGCCTTCGTCAACGTCAACATTCGGACCTACTACGCGGAGGGCTCGAAGACGCTTGCGTTTGAAGTCGCCGAGCAACTCGGGTGGAAGGCTCCGGACCACGTGGTGGTGCCGATCGCATCAGGAAGCCAGTTGACCAAGGTCCACAAGGGTTTCCAGGAGCTGGCCAAGGTAGGGCTTCTCCCCGAGGGTACTTCGGTCAAGATCTCGGGGGCACAGGCGACGGGTTGCTCGCCGGTGGCCACCGCTTTCTTGGACAAAACCGATTACATAAGGCCGGTAAAGCCCAAGACCATTGCCAAGTCCCTGGCGATCGGCAACCCTGCCGACGGGTGGTATGCGCTTGACGTAGTCCAGAAGTCGGGTGGGTCCATCGACGCCGTGACCGACCAGGAGATTGTCGATGCAATCGTGCTTCTGGCTCAGACTGAGGGCATTTTTGCTGAGACGGCAGGTGGCGTGACGATCGGAACGTTGGCAAAACTTGCCTCCAAGGGCCTTATTGATCCAAACGAGAAGGTCGTAGCCTTCGTGACCGGCCATGGCTTGAAGACTTTGGAGGCGATTTCAGGGTCCGTCGGAGTCGCTGCCACCATCGCTCCGACTCTCGAAAGCTTTGCCGAGAAAATGGGCGATCGGATCGAAGAATGAGACCCAGTTTCTATGTAAGTCCAGGCTTCCGAAGGTTGCCGAGGATTTTTCAGACTTCTATAGATCAGCATCGAATTACGAAAACGGAGAATTTCACCCAATGAGCGCAAAGGTTCGCATCCCAACCCAACTGAGGACCCTAACCAACGGCCAGCCTGAAGTGGAGGTCGAAGGGGCTTCTGTCGGAGAAGCCTTGAAGGCACTCGACTCGCAGTTCCCGGGGATGGGTGAGCGTCTTTTTGATGAAAACGGGGCGTTACGCAGGTTCGTGAACGTCTTCTTAGCCGACGAGGACGTCAGGTTTCTGGAAGGGCTGGAAACTCCAGTTCAAGGGGGCCAAACCCTTTCGATCGTCCCTGCCGTCGCAGGAGGCTGAGCGTCGGGACCTGGCCGACCCGGAAATGGCGCACTGGCTGGTCGGCTTGCATCCTGACCTCCGGCATGATTGGCTATTAGCACTCACACCTAACGAGTGCTAATAGTCGTCTACGGAGAAGGAAGACCAAGATGCCAAAGTTGATTGCCTTCGATGAGCAGGCCCGCCGGGGTCTTGAGAGCGGAATGAACCAACTGGCCGATGCAGTCCGAGTAACTCTCGGGCCGAAGGGCCGCAACGTCGTCTTGGATAAGAAGTGGGGTGCTCCCACCATCACCAACGACGGTGTATCGATCGCCAAGGAGATCGAGCTTGAGGACCCTTACGAGAGAATCGGCGCAGAGCTGGTAAAAGAGGTCGCCAAGAAGACCGACGACGTCGCCGGGGACGGAACCACCACCGCTACCGTTCTCGCTTGGGCCATGGTTCGAGAGGGACTCCGCAACGTCGCAGCAGGCGCCAATCCGATGCTTTTGAAGAAAGGCATCGAGAAGGCTGTCATAGCCGCCATCGACTCACTGAAGGCGATCTCCAAAGAAGTCGAGTCGAAGGATCAGATCGCCCAGGTTGCTTCTATTTCCGCCGCCGATACGGAGATCGGGAAAATGATCTCCGAGGCCATAGACAAAGTCGGCAAGGACGGCGTAATCACCGTCGAGGAATCGAATACTTTCGGTATGGAGATGGACCTCGTAGAGGGGATGCGGTTCGACAAGGGCTATATCTCGCCTTATTTCTCCACTGACACCGACCGCATGGAAGCGGTTTTGGAGGATGCCTACATCCTTCTCGTAGGTCACAAGATCACAGCGATCCGTGACCTGCTCCCGCTACTGGAGAAGGTCGTTCAGGCCGGAAAGCCTCTCGTGATCATCGCCGAGGACATTGAGGGTGAGGCTCTTGCGACACTGGTGGTCAACAAGATCCGTGGGACCTTCCGCTCGGTGGCGGTGAAGGCGCCCGGGTTCGGCGAGCGCCGCAAGGCCATGCTCCAGGACATTGCAATTTTGACCGGAGGCCAGGTCGTCACCGAAGAGGTCGGCCTGAAGCTTGAGAACGTAGGGCTCGATCTCCTCGGCCAAGCTCGCAAGGTGGTCGTCACCAAAGACGAGACCACAATCGTCGAAGGTTCCGGTTCCGAAGGTGAAATCAAGGGACGGGTTGCACAGATCAAGGCCGAGATCGACAACACGGACTCGGACTACGATCGCGAGAAGCTCCAGGAGCGCCTTGCAAAGCTTTCGGGAGGTGTCGCGGTCATCAAGGTCGGCGCAGCCACCGAGGTGGAGCTGAAGGAAAAGAAGCACCGTATCGAAGACGCTGTATCAACCACCAAGGCTGCGGTCGAGGAAGGTGTGGTTCCTGGCGGTGGCGTTGCGCTGATCCGCTCGAAGAGCGCGATTGCCGATGCCGCTAAGAAATTGAAGGGCGACGAGGCCACGGGTGCCAACATCGTGATGAAGGCTGTCGAGGAGCCGCTGAAGCAGATCGCAACCAACGCAGGCCTCGAAGGAGGCGTCGTTGTGGACAGGGTACTCTCACTCACCAATCCTTCCGAGGGCTTGAACGCCGCAACCGGCGAGTACGAGGATCTTTTGAAGGTAGGCGTGATCGACGCCACCAAGGTAACCCGCTCAGCTCTGCAAAATGCTGCATCCATTGCTGCCCTGTTCCTCACGACCGAGGCGGTCATCGTGGACAAGCCGGAGGAAAGCTCGGCGAATGCCGGAGCCGGGATGGACGACTTCTAAGAGGTCCAGCAACGACGGCCCCTAATTCCGCAAAGGCGAGGCGGCAAAGAAGGGGCCGAACGCAAACTAAAAAGGCCGCCGACGCATCTGCGTCGGCGGCCTTTTGATAACCAGCGATAGCACGGAAAGCAAGGGAGCTGATAGGTAAGCGCCCTCTCCCGGCCTTATACCGGAGTCGTCGAAGCCAGTATTGAGTTCTCGAAGGCTCGCTCTGTGGACGTTTGTGCCATTCGTCTCGGGATCAGTAGCAATTTTCCCTTGTGTAGGTAGGGGTCAAGTAGGGGTATTGAGAATCTTGATTATCTCTTGTTGGCCCTGTCAGTCCCTGCAACTGGATCAGCAGCCAACTGTTTCGTGAAGCAGCGGGAAACTTACAAAAATGCAAAGTCGCATGTATGGCCAGAGGGGAGATGACGCGTCACATACGGTGGCAATGAATACCGGCTTGGTTCGCCTGGACATCTCCAGACGTGATCAGGACTGAAAGGATTTACAACAGTTCCTGCCGTAAGGGCCCATGAGAAATAGCCTCTTCGCTTTTTATCTGGAGAGATTCCGGCGAACGGGCCTTGCGGTTGTTTCATTTGTTTCATTTCTGGATTGGTCCGGATGCCCCCAACGGATCTCCTGTTCCGCCTCCACCCAACCCACAGTAGAATCAGGGAGTGCACGAAACGCTTGGCCCAACCGAAGGCATGGGAGTACTCCACCTTTTCGGGAAATTTCCGAAGGATACAGGTGCCGACACTCTCGTCTCGGTAGTTGAGAAGGCCAAGGCCGACGGAATTCAGGTGGTTCCGGTAGCGATGTTAGGGCACCGCTTCGACATTGGCCTGATGGCGCTTGCCGATGACCTCTGGAGGCTCAGGAGGTTTCAGTCAGGAGCGGCGTCGTCGGGACTGGAGTTGACCGAGTCCTATTTCTCTCTGACCGAAGTATCGGAATACGCATCGGGCGTGCCCGACGAGATGAAACAAGCCCGCCTGTACCCTCAACTTCCGCCTGACGGGAAGCGGGCCTTCTGCTTCTACCCTATGTCCAAGAAGCGGGAAGCGCATGCGAACTGGTTCTCGCTACCCTACGAAGAACGAGACATCCTGATGCGAGGGCACGGCAAGACCGGGCGCAACTTTGCAGGCCGGATACTCCAGGTGGTGACTGGGTCGGCAGGGCTGGATGATTACGAGTGGGGAGTAACACTTTTCGGCGTGTCTCCCTCTGACATCAAGGATTGCGTCTACCAAATGAGGTTCGATGAGGCCTCGGCGCTTTACGCGGATTTTGGGCCTTTCTACAGCGGGATAGTTGGCGAAATCGCAGAAGTTGTCGAGGGGGTGCTTACTAATGGCTGAAGCCAAGGAGCTTATAGACGGCGGCGAAGGCTTGGCTGCGAAACTCGAAGAACTTCGCTCTCGTTTGAGGGGTTTGGAAAAGGTGGTCGTAGCCTTCTCCGGCGGATGTGACTCCGGTTTCCTTGCGTGGGAGGCAAACAGGACTTTGGGTCGCGATCAAGTACTTTGCGTGACGGCCGTCTCCGGGTCGCTGGCCCCGGAGGAGCTTGCCGACTGCGAGGCACTGGCGAAGGAATGGAATCTGAGGTGGATTGGGCTTGAGTCCAAGGAGGTAACGGACCCGAGATATATCGAGAACGGTGCCGATCGTTGTTTCCATTGCAAGACGGAATTGATGAACCTCCTGGCTCCACTTGCGGTAAGGGTGGGCGGTGCAGTCGTGCTCGGAGTCAACGTCGACGACCTCGGGGACCATCGCCCGGGTCAGGAAGCAGCTTCCGAGCAGGGAGCTGTATTTCCGCTGGTCCAAGCTGGTCTGACCAAACCTGAAATTCGCCGCCTTGCCAAGGATTCCGGCTTGAGGATCTGGGATAAGCCGGCAGCCGCCTGCCTTGCTTCTCGGGTTCCGTATGGGTCTCCGGTAACGCTTCAGAAGCTCTCGTCTGTATCGAAGGCGGAGTCAGCACTTCGCAAGCTCGGGTTTTCCCAACTCAGAGTTAGGCATTTCGACGAGACGGCAAGAATCGAAGTAGAGATCGAAGATATGCCAAAGGTCCTGGAGAATCGCGAGGCGATCGTCGACTCAATCATGGAGAGTGGCTACAGGAACGTCATGCTCGACCTCAGAGGGTTCAGGTCCGGTAGCCTCAATGAGTCTCTGCAACTGGAAGCCAATGATGTCAACTGAGCCAAAATCCATATCCGGCATCCCAGGCGCCGTCGCCTCAAGCGCCAACGAATCGGACCAAAGCCGTATTGTGCGCCTCCATCTCACCTTTCCCGAATCGCTGATCAAAGAGCCGATCGTCTCGAAGGCCGTTCTCGATTTCGGCGTTCTGGTGAACGTCAGAAGGGCGAACATCGACGAAAACGTGGGTTGGATGCTCTGCGAAGTGCAAGGAAGCGTAGAGAAGATCGACGAAGCCATCGAATGGATGGCGGGGCTTGGTGTCGAAGTGGACAGACTGGGAGACGTGGTCGAGAGCTGAGCGGCTCGACGCGTGAAAACAACGTGAAAACAAAGCGTAAGAAATTCGCTGTCGCAAGTAGTAATGTTCTCCGACGTGGGGTTTGGAGTATGGCGGAACGAGGGAGGAATCCGGTCAGTTGAGTAGCTGCCCGAGCTGTGGATTTGAGGTAAGGGAGACCGCGGTCAGGTGCATGGCCTGCGGCGCGACTCTGGTCGAGCGCCCTGCCAACATTCCTGCGCCCCACTCGATCGCCGCGTCACCGGAGGATATGAGGAACAGCCTCCCTCCGCACCTGGCAGGCATCGCAGCAGGTGCAACGGGGTTACAGCCGGGATCCTCGGAAGAGACCGTGCCAGGCCCAAGCCAAGGATCGCCGTCGGTCCCCCAAGAATCGCCGTCGGTCCCCCAAGAGCTTTCTCACCCCTTGATAAAGCAGGTCTCGGCTCAGTACCAAGCGAACCGGCCCGTCCCTCCTGACCAGCCCGTTCAGCAAGCCCAAGAAGCGCCGCAAGCATCGCCACAAGCTGCTTCCCTTCCTCCTCATCTGTCTGCTCCGCCAGTGGACCCTAACGTTGCTACCTTGTCGGTTCGACCCGACAATCCGCCCCCCGCAACGCCACTGACTCCGGTAGTTCCACTCACGCCGGTGGGAGGATCTCAGCCACCGCCACCACCTCATCTGCCGCCGACCTTGCCGCCTCCAACCGAAGGCCAATATCCCAGCGCAACGGCACCCAGTATCGGGTCACCTGATATAGCACCCGTCGATGGCGATTCGAGTTCGGCGCTCGGTGAGTTCAAAGCAGCCAAGAGAGTTGCTCCTAATGGGGACCTCCAATCGGGCGGTGGAATCGGTGACTCGAACACTTCAGCCGGCGGAGCACGATCTGTTGGTTCTGAGGTGCCAGGCATGATCGGCGCTCCTGTATTGCCGCCCGAGAGTCATTCTCTAACGCCAAGCGCACCAAGTGACTCGCCGAAGGTTGCAGTACCTGCTCCTCATACGCGACCGGAGTCCGAAAATAGACGTATTGATGCCGGTAAAGCCGAAAGTGAGCTCAAGGGAACAGCAGGGATAGGAATTGACGCTCCGCACGTAACGGAGCAGACGCTCAACGCAGTAAACGCTCTCTTCGAAAAGGCGAAGAGCGAACCTTCGTTCATGGGCATATCTGAGCCACTGGTTAAGGAGCCTCCGGTTCAGCCGGAAGCCTTGGCGCATACGCAGACCCCTACCCCGCCGCCCCTCGATGTCTCCGACGGCGGCAACTCGCTTTCCGGGCAGCCGTCACCGGAGATAAAAGGGCTATCGGATGCTCCTAAGCCTTCCGACGCCGACGAGTCCAGCTTTGACAGTCCGCCTCATTCGGTTCTGCCGCACTTGGGCCACGAGTCTTCAGGCAGCGTACCGAATTCTCCAGACGCGGACTTGAGTGGGACCCAGGTTCACGAGAGCTTCGTGCCGCACTCTGACCTGCCGCCTCCTCCAAAGGGTCTCATCCCAAAGGAAGAAGACTTTGCAGCGCTTATCAAGCGCCCTGTATCGATGGGCCCAATCCCAAATGGGGTCCATGGACCGAGCTTCTCCCTCGATTCCCCTCAAGCTCAGTCCGAGACCCCTGTTTCCGGTAGCGGCGAGCAGGGCAAGAAGCGAGGATTGCTGAAGGGTTTCGGAAAGCCCAAGAACAAAGGCTCCCAGGGCGCTCCTGCCGGACTTATTGGCCAGGTTCCTTCGCCCACAGGCGATATCTCGGCGCTTCCGGGAGCACCTTCGTTGTCTCCAGCGGTTTCCTCACTTCCGAGTGCGACACCCATTGCCCCGTTTGCGGGTATGGATCCAGCCAAGCAGGACGAAGAACTGATAGCGCCGTTGGCGGAAGCGCACTCTGCGCCGCCGGTCGTGGGGCAACCTTCGTCGTTCGCACCACCCCCGCCCCTTGGACAGGTTTCACCACCACCACCTTCGTCGTTCGCACCATCCCCGCCACATGGACAGGCTTCACCACCCGCACCGCATCTGAATGCACCACTTCCCGACGCTGGTTTGCCGACGCCGGGTCTTAGCAAGCCTGCACCCCATCTTGACCAAACGGCAGCAAGCGCAAGCACCGCGCCGTTGCCTCCGAGCGGGTTGCCTCCGAGCGGGTTGCCCCCGGCACCTGCCGGTCTGGTAGTTCCGCCGGCTATTCCGCCCACGGTCGGGCAAGACGGAGGAACGACTACTTTTGGCTTGCCGGGAGTGGAGGCCCAAGGGTTTACCGCCGTTGCCCCTAAGGCCACCGATGGAGAGCCATTCTCGGTGCTCGAAAAGCATCGCATTCGCGACGCCAACCGCAAGAAGATTATTGGAGCGGGGTCGGCTGCAGCAGCAGTTTTGGTCGTGGTAGCCGTTATCCTGGCCAACTCTGGGGGAGGGGCGACGAAAAATATCTCCGCCTCGTCTTCGACAACAATGAACATGACGACGCAAACCACGCAGTCGCCGACAACTTCGTCACAACCGACGCAGACAACCTTGCCGGTAACGCCCACGACGGCACCAGTGGGCGGAGGTTTCGTGACGTACACCGACCCGTCGGGCGCGTTCACCGCTCAGTTCCCAGGCCAGCCAACTGTAACTTCAGGGAAGACGATCGTCGTTTTGCCACTGTTATCAACGACGTATTCGGCAACATCGGGTGGGTACAACTATTCGGTGATCCAGATTCCGCTTATCTCCACGATGTACGGTCCGGGTTCAAACCCATACCTGAACCTATTGGGAGTAGTTAACGGACAAGTCTCAGCGGTGCCCGGCTCAACCATGTCCGTGCAACCGACCTACGGGTTGGTGGGTGGTTACTACACTGCCGAGTTCGAAGTTGACCAGCCAAACGGTCAGGTTGAGATTGGGAAGGCAATAATCGATGTTGGAACGGTGTACGTGGTAGCCGTTTCGGGTCCTTCCTCGGGAAGTCCTCCGCCGAACATCCAGCAGTTTGCCAACGGTTTTCAGATTCTCGGAACGCCGCAGCCTACAGGGTCACCAGGGTCTGGGCCGGGTGGAGTGGCTACAACTACGGTACCGGCGCAGACAACTCCGTCCACGCTGGCACCTTGAGAGCTCGGGCGGCTGCCTACGAGGTGAGCTGAAAGCCTGAGCTAAGGTTCGTCTTAGATAATGCCTGAAGACATATCGCAACAAGACCTCAACAGGTGGGCTGAGAGCCTTTCAGCTATTGCCAGAACAGGATTGGGGTTTACTGAGAGCCTCTACGAGCAGGAGAGATTCGAGGAAGTCCTGAAGATTGCCGCGGATATTGCCGCGGCAGCGAACCCCAACTCCTCCCACACTGAGGATTCCGAAAGGTTCGCCCAGCACTGGTTGGGATCGGTAACTCCCGGAGTTGCCGGCTATGTAACGCCCAAGCTCGCAGTCGGCGCGGTGGTCTCGAATGAGCAGGGGGAGTTGCTGTTGGTTCAGCGGGCCGATTCCGGCGTGTGGCTATACCCGACCGGTTGGGCCGATGCGGGTTATTCCGCCTCGGAGGTTGTAGTCAAAGAAGTTTCGGAAGAGACGGGGCTTGATGTCGAACCGACCCGCTTGATAGCGGTTCTGGACGGCTTGCGCCGGGGTTTCACGGCAATACCGCTCTATTCATTGATCTTCCAATGCAGGCTTCTAGGCGGAAACTTGAAAGCCCACCCTCTTGAGTGCAGCGACGTAGGGTGGTTTCCGCTCGACAAGCTCCCTGAGCCACTTGCCGGAGCGGATAGGTGGCTCCCGGTGGTAAGGGACGCCATTGCCGGTGAGCCTATCGAGGTGTGGTTTGATAGGCCGCGGAGTCCGGTCTGGAGAGAATCGCTCGATTGACTTTTGGGCGGGTCGGCGTTTCGTAGCTTCGTCGAGATAAGCCGGGACTATTAGGGTTATCACTCTCGGTAATCTAACTACTTACTGCTGTTTTGCTACCCGT